>NZ_JBXPBP010000006.1:0-213826 GCF_056924295.1 Enterococcus sp. LJL128
AATTGTTCTTCTGTTTCCTGTAACTCCGCTTCTAAATGATGAGCGATTTCTTCCAGCTGATGGCTCGTCAATCCGTCGGATTGCTGTTCTTCTTTCAGACAAGGTAAGATTTCTTCTTGATAAAGGGCTTGATAAAAGGCGTTCGATTTTTCATCTAAAGCAGCTTCATAGCGATTCGTTGCTTTCCGCCAGACAAAGCTAAACTTGTTGGCATCTGCTTCGATTTTTGTGCCATCGATAAAAAGGGCTTCATTATCGATGACTTGATTCGTAATCAGCTGACGACGAAATAAAACAAAGGCTTCCTCTAACAGACCTGCCGTTGTCTCCTGACTTCTGAATCGATTAATGGTGCGATAGCTGACTTGTTCGTGGTTCGCTAACCAGCGCATACGATAGCTGTCATCCAACAGAAATTCCATTTTCCGACCAGAAAAGACACGCTGAGTATACGCATACAGAATAATTTTTAATAGCATCTTCGGGTGGTAGGCCGGTCGGCCTAATTGTTCTTCTAATTTATTAAAGAGTGCTTGCGGCATTGCTTCGACTAAGGCATTGACTGCAAAAGCGACGTCAGTTTCAGGAATAAACTGTTCCAACTCTAATGGTAAAATCGTTTGATTGATGGTATAATCTTTAAACATAAAAGCACGCTCCTTTTGATTGGGTTTGGTCACTTTAATCATACAAGGCTGTGTGCTTTTTGTGTACCCTAAAATTAAAAAAGTAGGACAATAATCAGATTTTCTTCTGACTATTGTCCCACTCCCTCTTTTAAGCACTCTATGAATGATAGCTCTCTCATTCTTTTTTCAATAATTTCTAAGTACCCAGCTTCTCACTTTGATGCTGAAAACCACCTGTGTTAAAGTTAAACTATCATAATTTGTAAAGGACGAGCCGAATGGAACCAACCAATCATCGACGAGCAACTAGAAAGCAGCGGAGAAAGCTTGACGAAAAGGGAAGTTTGAGAAAAAAGCTTCCTGCTTTGTTTCTTCTGACAACGACTGTCTGTGCTGCCTGTATGGGATATTATCTATCACAGATAAAAAAACAAACTACTAATGCTCCATCAAAACAGGCCCAACCTGCCCAAACACCAGAGCAATTGTTAATGGAAAAGATTGCCGCAGAACAGAAGCAGCTTGGAAATGTCGAAAATAGCAGAAAAAAACTAACTAGTCATATTCAACAGTTAATGTATCTTCCTGAAGTTTTTGATTCATCTGATTCTCAACAAGCACTCTCTGCTTTATTATCAGAAGCTGCTGAACAAATAGATAATTCGGTAGATACAAAGCTGGTTGGCTATCTAACTACAAGCAGCTCTTTTGGAAAAATTCTTGTTGCCACTCCAACAGTGACTACCTATCAGAGGAAGGGAGACATATGGACAAGCAGTTCTGTTCTTTCCGGGACAGCGGTCTACAAAAATAGGCTGACATTAAATACACCAACTTTGTCTGAGCTTTTTCAAAATCCAGATGATTTATCTGCTGTTCAGCTGGTTATCAAGCAAAAACTACTTGAAACTGTCTCAGATAGTTCGGAAATGATTGATCAAATTCTGAGCTTTCCACAGGTCTCAATAGAACAACAGCTTATTGCTTATTCTCCTCAGGAAATTACTATTTCTCTGCCTGAAAATAGTTTAGATGTGAGTGAACTGACAATTCCATTAGTCGAAATCCTGCCGTTTGTTGATTCAGATTTTGTCGATCCCAACATTATTCACGCCCAAGCTATTAAACCTTTGGAGCCGAATAAAAAATATATCGCTTTGACCTTTGATGATGGGCCAAATCCGATAACTACACCTCGGTTACTGGATATTCTAAAAGAAAAACAAGTAGTAGCTTCCTTCTTCTTACTGGGACAAAATGCTGCAAAGCAGCCGGATTTAGTTCACAGAATGAGTTTAGAAGGCCATGAGGTTGCCAGCCATTCCTATTCTCATCCTAAATTGACAGGATTAACTCCTGATGCTATTCGTGCTGAAATTTATGCTGCAGATGAAGCAATTTACGAAGCAACAGGGAAGCTTCCCCGAAGTTTCCGTCCGCCCTATGGCGCTGTAAATAAACAGGCTGCCGAAATTATCAATCGGCCAATCGTTCAATGGTCGGTCGATTCAGAGGATTGGAAAAGTAAAAATCAAGATAAAATCGTGAAGCGAATAAAGGAAACCAGCTTCGACCGTTCAATTATTCTTATGCACGATATCTATGAAGAAACTGTGGATGCTGTTCCTAAGGTCATTGATGAGCTGCGGGCAGAGGGCTATGAAATCATTCCTGTCAGCAGACTGTTGCCGCCGAAAAGACTTCCTGTTCATATGTATTTTGGCAATAAAGATGAAGCCGTTACTCAATAAACAACGGTTCAAAAGCCACATCTTAGCAAACAAACCGGACGATTTTGAAAATGGCTCCATGCATTTTCAAAATCGTCCAGTTTGTTTCTTAAAGCAAAACCTTTTTAGCTCTGCCTTTTTCTCTTACTTTATTGTTCTACAGAGTAGTTTGGTGCTTCTTTTGTAATTTGCACATCATGAGGGTGAGATTCTTTTAATCCGCTGCCGCTCATTTGAATAAATTGCGATTCATCACGAAGCTGTTTCAGATTACCTGCACCTACGTAGCCCATACCGGATTTTAATCCGCCGATCATTTGGAAAATGATGTCTGCTACACTGCCTTTGTATGCTACACGGCCTTCGATTCCTTCCGGCACTAACTTGTTGGCTTCATTTACACCGCCTTGAAAATAGCGGTCGCTTGAGCCTTTTTCCATAGCCCCGAGAGAACCCATGCCGCGGTATGTTTTGAATCTGCGGCCTTGATAGATTTCAAATTCTCCAGGAGATTCATCTGTCCCGGCAAGCATGCTTCCTAACATTGCTGCATGTCCGCCCGCAGCCAATGCTTTCACGATATCTCCGGAATATTTGATTCCTCCATCAGCAATAATAGCTTTACCGTATTCACGTGCTACAGAAGCCGCATCATATATAGCAGTCAGCTGAGGCACACCAACACCGGCCACTACACGAGTCGTACAAATTGAGCCAGGCCCAATTCCTACCTTCACGACATCAACACCTACATCATATAATGCTCTGGCGCCTTCGCCGGTAGCGATATTTCCAGCAATCAACGTTGCTTCCGGAAATGTATCGCGGATTTCTTTAATTTTACGGATAACCCCAGCACTATGTCCATGCGCCGTATCGATGACAATCGCATCCGCTCCAGCTTCAAGCAATGCTGCTGCACGTTCAAAGGTGTCGCTTGTTACACCCACTGCTGCAGCCACAAGCAAACGGCCATGTTCATCTTTTGCCGCATTTGGAAACTCAATAACTTTTTCGATATCTTTAATAGTGATTAATCCACTTAACCGGCCTGCTTCATCAACAATCGGCAGTTTTTCAATTTTATGCTGCTGCAAAATCTTTTCTGCATCTTTTAGAGAAGTACCAACTGGGGCTGTTACTAAATTATCTTTAGTCATGACCTCTTCAATCTTGATTTCGTAATCTGTCACAAAACGCATATCACGGTTTGTAATGATTCCGACCAGCTTACGGTTTTCCATCGTTTCAACAATCGGTACGCCGCTGATCCGATATTTGCTCATCAATGCTTCTGCTTCAGCAACCGGTCTTGATGGAGTTAAGAAAAACGGATCCAGAATAACGCCGCTTTCAGAACGCTTAACCTTACGAACCTCATCCGCCTGCTGTGCAACGCTCATGTTTTTATGAATGACACCTAATCCACCCTGACGCGCCATTGCAATCGCCATCTTACTATCTGTCACTGTATCCATGCTTGCACTGATTAAAGGAATATTCAACTTGATATTTTTTGCCAGCTGCACACTCATATCCACTTCATTTGGTAGTACATGACTTTCCGCCGGAATCAGTAAAACATCATCAAATGTAAGTCCTTTTTTCGCAAATTTCGTTTCCCAGTTAGACATTGCCTAGACCACTCCTCTATTTAATTTTATTTATGAAAATAACAGATTCCGGAAGAGAAGTCAACCCGATTTCCTCGTTTATGAAATATTTCAGCAAATTTTTCATAACATTAGTTATTTCTCATTTTCCTATTATCTGTTTGAAAGAAACAGATGCCTTGTATCCTACAAAATAAGTTTATTATTTCTAAAATGAAAAATAAAGCAAGAAGCATCTGACACGAACAATCGCGTATCAAATGCTTCCCGCTTTTTAAGCTATTTAGTAAAACATTAGTTTTAGCTTTATTTACATCAGCGTGCAAGACTGCTCTGCATATTGTATCTCTTTTTCAAGAAATGTCTTGCTACTAACACCAAGGCACCGATGATAATCATTACAGTAGGGTCCAACACAGGGTTGATTGCCCGCGGCAGCAAAGCTGAACCTGCGAAGGCCAAAATCCATAGGAACATCGCTCCTACCATAATCGCACCTGACTTCAGGAAGCCTGGACGCTGTGATTTATCTGCACCCGGCCGGTCATACTGATAAACATATTTGTACATTAGATAAAGAACATAGCCCCCGATTGTTGCTCCGGCGATCAATGTAATCAGTCCGAGCTGCTGTGTATTCTTTTTGAAAAACATACTGGTCAGCGACATCATAATTGCCAATGCTCCCATCAGAAGCATTGCGTTATCCAGCCACATCAAAAGCGGTGTAGCCTCACTTTTTTTCGCTGGTTTACTTAAGATAGACTCTGTTCGTTCAGATACAGTGCCGAAAAGCTGACGCGCAGTCTTCCCGCTTTTCTGTTCCTCTACCATCACCGGCAGAATTTCATGCAAAGCCAAAGTTTGTTCCTGTTCTGAAAGATTCGCCGCATTTAAGGATTTTTTCAAATCAAAGATATACTGTTCATTTCTCTTTGTTAATTTTTGCTCTAACTCTCGATTCTCAGCGACAATTGCCTGCAGTTTTTCTGGTTCCATTTTACTTTATCCCCCTAATCAGCTAACGCAAAACAAACTTTACCCATATAAACCCTATCAACTAGTCTTACTTACTCGTTAGGATTTATGTCTATGTGATATTTTATCATAAATTCGATAAAGAAAAACCGTTTTCTTACAACTATATAAATCCTGTAAAATTTTTTAACAACGAAAAGCTGCCAGTTCAACTCGTATAGGTATATCTAGTCGAGCGGTAAGCACTGTTTCCATAAGAAATCTCTGAAGAAACTAGGCTATTTCTTTTGAACCACCAGAACTCATTGCCTCAATAAAAGCTAGTTTGAGCCAACAAAAGAATTGACCTCTTATCCCAAACCTTTTATGGAAATTATATAGATAAAATTAGACATTGAAACGGAAAAGCATGACATCCCCATCTTGAACAACATATTCTTTTCCTTCTAAACGGACACGACCGGCTTCTTTAGCGGCCTGCATATTTCCATACTTGCTTAAATCCTCATAAGAAACAGTTTCTGCCCGAATAAAGCCTCGTTCAAAGTCTGTATGGATAATTCCTGCGGCCTGTGGAGCTTTGATTCCTTTACGGAATGTCCACGCACGCACTTCCTGCTCTCCAGCAGTAAAATAGGTAGCCAAGCCTAATAAGTCGTATGCTGCCCGAATCAGCTGATCCAAACCAGAAACTTCTATTCCCAAGGCTTCTAAAAACTCGGCTTTATCTTCATCGTCCAACTCGGCTATCTCTTCTTCTGCACGGGCACAAACGACAATTACCTCTGCATTTTCATTCGCTGCAAAATTACGAACCTGCTGGACATACTTGTTGCCTTCAGAGTCGGCCACTTCATCTTCTGCAACATTTGCTACATACAAAATGGGCTTAGTCGTCAATAGAAATAGACTGCGTACGATTTTTAGCTCTTCTTCATCAAAATCGATTGTTCTGGCAGATAGTCCTTCTTCTAAGACTGGTTTAATTTTATCTAGAACAGCCAACTCTGCAACTGCAGCTTTGTCTTTTGTTTTAGCGATTTTCGCGATACGGGCATGACGTTTACTGACAGAATCCAAATCAGCCAGCACTAGTTCAAGATTGATTGTATCAATGTCGGCTAACGGGTCTACGCGGCCTTCTACGTGAGTGATGTTCTCATCATCAAAACAGCGGACAACGTGACAAATTGCATCAACTTGACGAATGTGACTTAAAAACTGATTTCCCAGGCCTTCACCTTTACTGGCACCTTTTACGATTCCGGCGATATCGGTAAACTCGAATGTTGTAGGAACAGTTTTCTTTGGTTTGACTAACTCAGTCAGGCGCTGCAGACGATCATCAGGAACTTCTACCATTCCAACGTTAGGATCGATTGTTGCAAACGGATAGTTTGCCGCTTCTGCTCCCGCCTTTGTAATTGCGTTAAAAAGAGTAGATTTCCCTACATTGGGCAAACCTACGATACCAGCTGTTAATGCCATTTTCTCACTCATCCTTTATATCTATTCTTTACTGTACTTTAATTCTCGGTAATTGATACAAACAGCTGCAGCAATTACTTTTATTATACTACCTATGCTTTCTTTTCCAGCACTTTTTTCATTTTCTTTTCAAAATCCCGCCTGCTCATCATGACAATATGCTGGCAGTTCATACACTTGATTTTGATATCTGCACCCATTCGAATAATCTCCCAACGGTTCGTCTGACAGGCATGAGGTTTTTTCATCTCTACAATATCACCTAAATCATACATCTCATAATGCCCCTTTCCAACAGTTTGATTCTTAATAAGCATACAGAATTGTTCATTTCTTTTAAAAATAAAAAAAGCAGACATGCTTACAATACCATTTTTTCTTCTAAGTGGCAAAATCTATTTTCTTATTTTTGATAAAATTTTAAGCTGGCGGCTGCTAATAGTCCAATTGTTTCAAGCGTAAAAGAACGGTTCCCTGACTAATCTTTTTAATATAGTAGAGACGAATAATTCTACGGCTGATTTCCTTATCCACTTCGTCTCCTTTTTCGAACAGGTCAAACAAGCGGTTAAACAGAGGCTCCAGAACAGAAGATGAACCACCACTGCCTAGATCACCCCCTAATCTTTCTGTATCACTCAACTGGCTCTTTTTCAATGTAATAATTTCAACGGCCAATTCCCCGGTAACTAAAATTTCATCTGTTTGTTTCCTAAGTGCATTCAACAAAGTGGTCCGGTCACTAACTTCGATTCTCTGCGCCTCGTACTGTAATACACCTTCCTGCTGCAGTGTCTGTGCATAAGCATACAATGCTAGTGCGTTCTCTAATGAGCCCTTACGAAAATCTGCCTGACCATTTCTAAGCTTACCAATCATTTGCCGGGAAAGTCCCGTAGCTAAAGATATTTTGTAACTGCTGACTGTTGATGCCAGCAGCTGTTCAATCAACTGCGTTTCCAGCTTCATAATCTCGCTCCCTTTCGTTTGTACTCATTATAACGTAAATTACAAATTACGTAAACTGCATTTTACTATTTTGATTTTAAAAAAATAAGTCCCGACACGAATCACTCTGAAGCATCCACCCAAAAGTTAGATTTTAGTCTAACTTTTGGTTAGGAGCGCTTCTCTTCGCACAGAGCCTTATTTTCAGCATAATTTTATTCTTCATCAAACTGGATGCTTAATATATCCAAAATTCTAGCTAAATCAGACTGGGAAAGATACTCAATTTCAATCTTTCCTTTTCCTTCCTTTTCCTGAATGACAACTGTTGTGCCAAATTTATCCATTAAACGGTCTTCACTTTCCCGAATATAGTATGGCTTTTCCTTAACCGCTTTTTTCGTTTGCCTTGCAGATTTTTTTCCTTCATTTTCATTTAGGTCGTTAACCATCTGCTCCAGCTGACGTACAGTTAAGCCTTCTTTTACAGCACGGTTTGCCAATGCTAGAATTTGCTTCTTATCTTTCAGACCGAGTAGCGTGCGGGCCTGTCCCATAGACAATGTTTCCTGCTGTACCAATTCTTTTACAAGCCCCGGCAATGTTAAAAGTCTCAGATAGTTAGCAATGTACGGCCGGCTTTTACCTAAACGCTCAGCTACTTCTACTTGCGTTAGTTTTAGGTTTTTCATCAGCATGTCATACGCTTCTGCTTCTTCCAGCGGATTTAAATCTTCCCGCTGCAGATTTTCCAGAACTGCAATCTGCATCATCGCTTCTTCGTCAAATTCACGGATAATTGCTGGAATGGTTTCTTTTTCCGCTAACTTAGAGGCTCTAAAGCGGCGCTCGCCTGCAATAATCTCGTAGCCCTTGACTGTTGATTTACGAACGATGATTGGCTGAAACACACCCGATTGTTTAATCGAATCAGCGAGCTCGCTTAGCGAGCTTTCATCAAATGTCTTTCTCGGCTGATAAGGATTCGGCCGCAGATCATTTAGGGAAATTTCAACAACTTCTTCTTTCTTTACATCCACTTCTTCTAAGCTGGCAAAATCTTGAAACAATGCATCAATTCCTCGGCCCAGGCCTTTTCCTTTACTCATTATTATTCAACACTTCCTTTGCTAAAGATAAGTAAACTTCTGCTCCCCGCGACTTCGCATCATAGTCAATAATTGATAAACCGTGACTCGGCGCTTCTGATAAACGAACATTTCTGGGAATAATCGTGTCATATACTTTTTCACGGAAATATTTACGTACTTCTTCGACAACTTCTGCTCCCAGATTTGTCCGGGCATCATACATGGTTAATAGGACGCCTTCAATTTTCAGTTCCGGATTAAAATGCTTCTGAACCAAACGAATGGTATTCAACAGCTGACTCAAGCCTTCCAGCGCGTAATATTCACATTGAACAGGAATCAAAATAGCATCGCTGGATGTAAATGCATTAATCGTTAAGTGCCCTAATGACGGTGGACAATCAATTAAAATGTAATCATAATCTGCTTTAATTTCCTCTAATGCCGTCTTCAGTCTGGATTCTCTAGCCATCATTGAAGTCAATTCTATCTCTGCACCAGCCAGCTGAATGGTCGCAGGAACAATATCCAAATTTTCTCTGGTTGTCTTCAAGATCACGTTGTTCAACGGCTCATCGTTTACCAGCACGTCATAAATATCATGAGCAACATCTGGTTTTCTAACACCTAAACCACTAGTTGCATTTCCCTGTGCATCAATATCAACTAACAAAACCCTTTTTCCGTAGTAAGCAAGACAAGCACCCAGATTGACCGTAGTAGTTGTTTTCCCTACTCCTCCTTTTTGGTTCGCTACAGAAATAATTCGTACCATGTATTCTGTTCCTCCATCTTATTTGATTGGCTGTTTATTTGGTAATCCTGGTTTTCTAGGATATTTATTCGGCGTTTCCTTTTTCTTCTGAATAACGACAATATGACGTTCATCCTGAGTAACAGGCAATTCAAAAGAACGTTCTGCTTCGATTCGACCGCCTAAAAGAGCAATGGCTTTCTTCGCTTCCTGTACTTCCTCATCGCTTTTTGATGCCTTTAATGCTAGAAAATACCCGTCTTTTTTGACTAAGGGCAGACAAAGCTCAGCTAGAACATTTAAGCGAGCGACAGCACGAGCTGTTACGAAGTCAAACGACCCTCTAATTCCATTTAGTCTGCCAAAGGTCTCTGCACGGTCATGGTATAGAGACACGCCATCCAGTTCAAGCTCCTTTGTTAGATGCGTCAGAAATTTAATCCGTTTATTCAATGAATCGACAATTGTAACGTCTAAATCCGGAAAGACGATTTTCAAAGGAATACTTGGAAAACCCGCACCAGAACCAACATCGCAAATTTTTCTGCCAGACGAAAAGTCTTCGAAAAAAGCCAGCGAGACAGAGTCGTAAAAATGCTTCAAATACACTTCTTTTTCTTCTGTAATTGCCGTCAGATTCATCTTGCCGTTCCATTCGGTCAATAGCTGATGGTAACTGGCGAATTGAGCCATCTGTTTATCTAATAATACAATTCCTTTTTCTTCTAACAACTGTTTAAATTCTTCTGGTGTCATATTTTTCCTTCCTAGCGTGAAACACAAAAATGTTTCACAATTTTCTTTCTTTACTTTAACGTAAATAACTGTTTCATGCAATGGTTTTGACGACTTTTATCCCCATTCTTAATTTGCTCTGATAATGGATTAAAAACAAAGGAGGGTAGACTGGGATGAATAGAAAAATACCTTGTAAGTTACATGAAAATAATGATAGAATGAAATATATTATAAAAAGGGAGTTAAAAAAATTATGGCTAAAATCAATCAAAAGCCCGGACAGGTTTCTTTTTTCCAGGCAATCAAGGATTTCTTTGTGGGCTATGTGGACTTTAAAGGACGCACAACTCGCGCAGGTTATTGGTGGGTGACACTTATCTTATCTATTGGAGGGTTATTGGCAGGTTTTGCGATTATCGGAAAGGTTTTTTCACTAATATTCGAAATAGCAGATATGTATGATTATAATGGCTACATGTATGAAGATGAAGCCGGACGACTAGTTGCTCGTTTTCTAACAGACTATTTAGGACTTTTCATTTTATTGTTCATCATAAGCTTAGCACTATTTTTACCTTCACTTGCAATTGCAGTCAGAAGATATAGAGATGCTGGATTACGCGGAAGGGGTACTCTTACGCTATACATCACTTCAGTCGTGATTGGTCTTCTTGGTGTTGGTAATTATTCTGCTTTCTTGGCATTGATTTCTTCAGCAATTTCAATCTTCTTCTTTGTATTAACACTGCTGCCGACTGATTCTCTGGTCGTAACGAGTCAAAATAGTGTAATGCTGTTCTTCTTCCGAACAAAGAACGAAGAGCCCAAAGAAGATGAATGGCTGGATTATTAACAGAAACAATTAGTTATCGGTTAATCCCTATTCTATAAAGCTCTAGTTTTTTTAGAGCTTATCCATTGAAACAAATATACCTGAAGGAAGACGGCGCAGCCATTTTTCTTCAGGTATATTTTATTGTTTATTATCAATGAATCGTGTATGGACTGATATCAGCTGCTATTAGCTTTTCAGCGTCATATCAACATGAGGGATATCGTCTTCCAAATAAACCTCTGAGCAAACCTCAAAACCAAAGTTTTGGTAAAACCCAATAGCGTATTCCTGTGCCCCAAGAGAAACTGGTTTCTGCGGAAATAATCGTTGAACTTCCTTTAGGGCCTCGGTCATCAGCTTTTCACCGTATCCCTGGCCTCGATATTTTTTCGGCGTCAGCACTCTGCCGATTTGAATCCCTTCGGCAGTTTCAATGATTCGAGCATAACCAGCTATTTCTCCCGCCTGTTCCAACCAAATATGCCATGCCTCAGCATCCAGCTCGTCGACTTCCTGATATGGGCACTGCTGCTCCACTACGAATACTGCGATTCGGGCAGCCATAATCTCCAGCAATTCCGTTGTTGTTAATGCTTCAAGCTGTTTTATTTTATACGCCATTTTCCTTCCTCCATCTATAAGTTATTTATTATTCCACATTAAACTTCTCTATCCTGCGCTGATTACAGTCTATCTCATATAAATAGGGAATACTGTACACATAGACAATATCATAACGTAGCTTCTCCTGTACGGATGATAAATGCTTCAGTAAGCTAACAATATAGGATTCATCCTCCCAAAAAACGAAAATGAATAGATTGTTTTCCGTGTATAAGGTGTAGTTGCCATTCTGAAGCTTTTTCAATTTATTGTCGTAGGCTTCGGTTAAATTGAATAGGCTACCCCAATTTGCTAAGGAAATGCCTACCATTTTTTTTGATCCATCTGGAAGCTGCAGCTTCATTCGCAGAACATCTGTGCCATATTCTGCTTTTAATCTAATTAGCAGATCCTGTTCGCTTTCATCTGCAGAATAGCTCTTACCTAATGCATGAAGGACGCCTTCCTTTAACGACTGTGTTACCTCCACGCCAATGCTTTGAGAAGGATTTTGAATGTCAGGCTTATCCAGAACAAGCGCCTGCTCATATTTTTCAGGAAAAACTGCTTGTAAAATCTCTAATGCTCTTCGTTCATCCGGACGTTCCATGTCACTAATTCCCCCTCCATTTATTTCTTATTATATACCATATCAGCGGTTACTAGGTAGAAGCTTCTGCAATAAAACTACGGTCTTCTTATAAAAAAATCAAAAGTCTCTTGAAAAAAATCATACTGTGTTATACACTGTACTGTGTGAGGTGCATTATGAATATAGATGATTGGAAATCTCAGGTCAAAAGAGGAACTTTAGAGCTTTGTATACTTTCGCTGCTTTCAAAAAAAGATTTTTACGGCTACGAACTAATTGAAGTTCTCGGGAGCTGGAGTATCGTTTCTGCTAATGAGAATACGATGTATCCTTTACTGCGACGACTTACAAAAGAAGGCTATTTAGAAAGCTATTGGCAGGAAAATAATGATTTACCAAGAAGAAAATATTACCATATTACTGATTTGGGGATTCGTTATTTAACCGAAATGACCGTTTTATGGAAAACCCTAACAAAATCAGTCAACGATATTCAGAACTATAAGGAGGAATTTTAATGAATGAAAAAGCGACCCATTATCTTCAGCAGCTAAACCGATATCTCGGTCGGCTGCAGGATCAAGAGAGAGTGGATATACTAGAAGAAGTGGAAAGTCATATTTTTGAATCTGCTAACAATGGTACTGATATTGATGCTATCCTAGAGACCTTAGGAAACCCTAAAGAGCTAGCCAGCTCATATATCAATGAATCTGTATTAAAAAATGGCTCCTTTAATTTGAATAACCTGATGAAGCTGGTAAAATTCTATTTTATTACTGGATTTTCCGGCATGTTTATCATCCCTTGTATTGCGATTACCTCAGCTGTTTTTTATCTTTGCTCCTTCGTTTTGCCCTTAGCTGTAGTCATCAAAATAGTCGCACAATTTTTCGGCTACTCGCTGCCAATCGCTGTTTTAAATTTCGGCTTCTGGCAGGCGCCAGACTTTATCGCTTTGCCAATCTGCCTTATCGTAAGCGTGCTGCTGTATATTAGCAGCAAAAAAATGTGGCAATGGCTAAAAGACTATCTTTTTTCTGTTTCAGCAGCACACCGCAAAATTAAAAATCTGAGCTAACGCTAAAAAACGCATTGAAATCCATGGATTTCAATGCGTTTTTTAATTTGCTTAACAGAGTTTGACGTAGGACCTTTATCATAACATTAAGCATATAGAATGAAACTAATATTCGGACAATGATTGATGGTTACCTTCTGTAGGTCTGACTTGATTATTTACAAAAAATGAGTGAGGTACAACTCATTGAGTCATATCCCACTCACATGGAATCCGTATAAACGGTGGGCGCAGTAGCACATACCAGCATTTAACTGCGACGAGTAATCGCAGAAATTAAACACTTCTGTCCCATCCTATTTATTTTTAACGGTTTTTGGTTTCAAATAATGGGCTGACAGGTTTATTTTCATGGATACGTTTAATTGCATCCCCAATCAGTTCCCCTACACTGACTTCATCAATTTTATCGATTTTGCGGTCCTCTGATAAATAGATGGAGTCTGTTACTACTAATCGTTTAATTGCAGATTCTTCAATACGTTCTAATGCTGGTCCAGACAAAACAGGGTGTGTACACGATGCATACACTTCCTTCGCTCCGGCTTCCTGCAACGCATTAGCTGCTAGGGAAATTGTCCCCGCTGTATCAATCATATCATCAATCAAAACACAGATTTTTCCTTCTACTTGACCGATAATATTCATCACTTCAGCTACATTGGCTTTAGGACGGCGT
Organism: Enterococcus sp. LJL128; assembly: GCF_056924295.1. Classification (NCBI taxonomy): domain Bacteria; kingdom Bacillati; phylum Bacillota; class Bacilli; order Lactobacillales; family Enterococcaceae; genus Enterococcus; species Enterococcus sp. LJL128. Next base: position 13,760 of record NZ_JBXPBP010000006.1, read on the forward strand.
TTGTCTATGATGGCGATTGGCGATTTCAAGTACTCTGCCAATTTACGGGCCCGAGTTACCCCACCGTGGTCTGGGGAAACTACTACTACATCATCCCCTTTGATTCCTTTTTCCATAAAGTAATCAGCAATCAATGGCGCACCCATCAAATGATCCACTGGAATATCAAAGAATCCCTGAATCTGTACTGCATGTAAATCTAATGTCAACATTCTTGTGACCCCTGCTTTTTCGAGCATGTTTGCAACCAGCTTCGCAGTAATCGGCTCCCGAGCACGTGCTTTACGGTCTTGACGGGCATACCCATAATAAGGCATCACTACATTAATTGTTTTAGCACTTGCGCGTTTCAGTGCATCTACCATAATAAGTAGCTCCATCAGGTTATCATTAACCGGGCTGCTTGTTGATTGAATCAGGTACACGTGAGATCCACGGATACTCTCTTCAATATTGATTTGAATTTCTCCGTCACTGAACTGACTGACAGATGACTTTCCTAATTCCACACCTACTGCTTTCGCAATTTTCTCCGCCAACGGACGATTTGAATTAAGAGCAAAAATTTTCAATCTTGGATCAAAATAATGTTTTGACATTTGGACCTCCACTTTCTATTACTAAACAATAGTTTCCTTTTAAATAGTAGTCACTTTTCGCAAATAAATCAAGTAGTTTTCCTATAGTAATAGTAAATTATCATGAATATTCCGTCTTTAAACCGTTTTACCTATTTCTATAAAACTTTCACAAACCGTCCCACCGATTTTCTCACCGTTCAGTTTGGCTTCGCTGTTATGAAAAACGCTGAATCCAAGAGTGAAAACGCTTACTTATTCTATATTTTACGCCTGACAATTTCTGTTGTACACTCTTCCGCTTTTAAACCCTTAGACATTCTTCAAAATCCGTCTAAAAGGCAGAGGGTATCGTTTGATATATATGCAGCATGTTACGATAATGGAAACAGAAAGAAATAGGAAAGGATGATCTGTAGGTATCGAAGTAATGGGAATTATGAAGCTTTCGCCCGCCCCAAAAAACCAGAAGGTAATGGGAAGAAGCTCAAAGATATTCCAGTACCTTGGCTAGTTAAAATTTGGGGAAAGAAAGGTCTTGAAAAAGCTCAAGGTACCATGATTATTGAGCTTCTTGAAGAGGCTGGCTTGATTTAGAACAGCTAAAAGAGAGCTAAGTTAGAGGGAAAATCTAACTTAACTCTCTTTTGATTAAACTATAAATTAATTTGTAGGCTATCTCTAAATGTTCTTTGGCATTTTCCGTCGAAAATAAAGTAACTTATCTTTCTGCCGTTATTCGATACTTACAATAAATAACATAGGCTAACAGCACAACTGAAAAACCTAGATAAACATTAAAAGCCTCACTCTGTTCGCCAGTTTTTGGAAGCTCCTTTCCACTAGGTTTCGTTCCGTCATCGGTTGGCTTAGGATCAACAATTGTAACTGTTATCTGATGATACGTAAGAATGTCTGGTATTGCCAGCTCTGTTCCTTCGGGCAACGTATTCGCAAGAGCAGCTAAGGTTTTTTCAGAAGGCATATGTGCCACCAGCAGATTAACTTTTCCTGATTTTAAAGCCTTCCAGTTTCCGTTTTCATCTACTGAGATAAACTCATTACTTTTTTCCAGATAAAAGGTACCATCATTATTGGCAATCCCTTCAATCGGATTTGCATTTAGCTTACCTGTCTCGCCAACCACTGCTTCAATCGCTGTTACATCAAACCCTGTAAAGATATCGATAATTCGAGCTTGATTTTCTGTCACATTAACTTTGATGACTTGGGTAATTGCCCGGGTTACGAGCTCCTTATCTGGATGTTTTTCTTTAATCGCCTTTATAGTGTCCTCAGATAACTCAAAATTCAACACAAATTCGGTAGTTCCTGGTGCAAGTGCCACCCATTTTCCATCTGTTCCTATTTTGATAATTTTTTCATCATGCCCTGAAGCTTCAAATGTACCTGTAACTTCATCTATTCCAGCAATTGATTCTACAAGAATTTGACCAGAAGCATTCACTTTTGCATCAATTTCCGCGATATTAAACGACGGTGCAACATCTAGCGTATCTGACGCATTAATTTGTACATCAATCGTCCTTACAATTGCTTTTTCAATTAATTTTTTCCCGGGATATTTTTCCTGAATTTTCTGTAGCGTTTCTTTAGATAAAGTAAAACTTAGTGAAAAGCTTGTACGTCCAACTTCTAGTGCAGTCCAGGTACCATCATCAGCAATCTGAATAATTGATTCATCATGTCCTATCGCCTTGAATGTACCAGAGATATTGGTTATCCCAGCTATTGGTTTCACAGATAATTTCCCATTAGTATTAATAATCGTATCAATTTTCTCTAAATCAAATTCGGGTGTAATATCAATAAACTCTTCTTCAGGCAACACAGTTACTTTAATTGTCTGGGCAGTGTCGCTCAAAATAATTTTCTTATCCGGATAATTCTTTTGAATTTCTGCCATATCCTTTTCTGAAAACTCAAAATGAATAGTTAATTCCGTTTCTCCAACTTGACGAGCTGTCCATTTTCCTTGCTCGTCAACTGTTAAAAGAGACGAATTATCAACAACTACACGTAAATGCTCGACTAAATTAATATTTTTTCCTAAATCCATAGACTGTAATTGTAATTGTCCGGTAGCTCCGACAGTTACTAAGAGTTCTTTTTCAACAACACTTGGCAGTATATCTAAGGTCTCTTCATCAGTCACTTTATTATAAAAAGACACTTCCTCCTTCAGTGAGGAATCACCCTCTCTTCCTTCAATTTTATTACTACTCATCGCCCAAAAACAACTAACAACCGCGAGACTAGTAATTAGCCCATACTTTATTTTTTTCATTCTATCCCCTCCCTAAAATTATTCTAGCATATAATTCTTTTGTTTCGAGTCCTTCTTTTAATTAAATTTAAGAAAAAGATCAAAATTCTATTCAGAAAACGTTATATTTTTGCTAGAATAAGCCTGTAGTGTAAAAATAACAAACTAGGCAAAGGAGCGTCAGTTTTGTGAAAAAGACAGGGAATGCATTATTTAAACACAGCTTGCAACTATTAGCTATGTCCGCTTTATTCATTGGCGGCAGTACCGCTTCAAGCGTAACTGCTGAAAGTGTCGATGCTACAGCAGCGGAGAACCAGCGAATAACTATTTTGGGGACTTCTGATGTACATGGACAGTTATGGAACTGGTCTTACGAAGATGACAAGGCAACCCCAGTTGGTTTGTCTCAGGTAAGTACGGTTGTGAAAAATGTTCGGGCGGAAAATCCGAATGGGACAGTCTTGATTGATAATGGGGATATCGTTCAAGGAACAATCATGACAGATGATTTGTACAATAGAGAGCCGCTGCTTAGTCAGCCTCACCCCATGATTAGAGCAATGAATGAGATTCAATATGATGCGATGGTTTTGGGCAATCATGAATTCAATTTCGGTTTGGAGTTAGTTCAAAAAATCAAAGGGGAAGCCAATTTTCCGATTCTCTCAGCGAATACTTATGTAAAAGAGAGCAACAGCCGTTATGTAGGCGGAACCACATTGAAAGAGCTTGATTTAGATGGTGATTCAAAAACTGATGTAACCGTCGGGATTATCGGGCTGACTACGCCTCATATTCCTAAATGGGATGGTGCCAAGGTAGCAGACCTATATTTCAATCCACTAAAAGAAGAAGCTGAAAAAGCTGTTGCTGAATTGGAAGGCAAAGCAGATATTATTGTTGCTTCAATTCACGCTGGAAGAGAAGACAGTGATCCTGCTGCTAGTGCGGATCAGGTAATCAACAATGTTGAAGGCATCGATGCCTTCATCTTAGGTCATGATCATCGGTCATTTTCGGAGCAAATCCAAAGTCCGAGCGGAACTTCTCCAGTGGGAGCGCCTAAAGATACTGGAATTGAGATGGTTCGAATCGATCTTGATATCGAAAAAAGCAATGGAAAATGGCAGGTCAAAAATGATACAGTTGAAATTGTTAATACTAAGTTGGTGGAAGCTGATGAGGAGCTAAAAGCAGTCACAGAAGACTACCATAATACCACACGGCAATTCATTTCAGAAACTATCGGAACGGCCACAGAAGATTTTCTTCCTAAAGAAGAGGTAACTGGCATTCCAGAGGCACAGCTGCAGCCAACTGCAATGATTTCTCTCATCAATAATGTTCAGCGAAAGTTTACAGGTGCTCAACTGGCAGCTTCTGCCTTGTTTAAAGCAGACAGCAAACTGGATAAAGGAAATGTTTCCTATTCCAATATTTTTGATATTTATAAATATCCGAATACCCTAGTTAGTGTTAATATTACTGGTGAAAATCTATTGAAATACATGGAGAACCAAGCTAACTATTACAACTCGCCTCAGCCTGATGATTTAACTATCAGCTTCAATGAAGAAATTCGTGTTTATAATTATGATATTTTTTCTGGTATTGATTATAAAATAGATATTTCCAAACCAGAAGGGCAGCGGATTATCAACCCTACAATTGATGACCAACCAGTTGACTTAGCTGCAACTTATACAATTGCTATGAATAACTACCGTTATGAAGGATTGCTGGCACAGGGAATTGTCACAGAAGAGCCACTTGTATCTACAGACCCGGATACTTTGAGAGGCTTTATTGCTCAATATATCAAAGATAAGGGTACAATTGATCCGGAAGTAGAAATCGAAAGAAACTGGGAAGTCATCGGCTACAGCTTCAATGAGAACTGGCGTGATTTAGCTATCGAACTAGTTAATAGTGGGGTTCTAAAAACAACACCATCAGAGGACGGCAGGACTCCTAATGTTAAACCTATTACCAAGCAGGACGTTTTAGATGCTGGCTTCAAACCAACTACTATGACGATTATGCATACAAATGATGTGCATGGCCGCATGGAAGGAAACGGTAAAGATGTGCTAGGAATGGCTAAACTGAAAACACTAAAAGACATGAAAACTCCTGATCTGTTGATTGATGTGGGCGATGCATTCCAAGGACTGCCCATCTCTAATTTTTCTCAGGGGATGGACATGGTTGAAATCATGAATACTGTTGGCTATGATGCTATGGCCGTTGGAAATCATGAATTCGATTTTGGTTTAGATACTGCACTTCAATACAAAGAAAAATTAAACTTCCCGCTGCTTTCCAATAACACATATAAAGACGGAAAGCTGGTGTTCGAACCTTATACAATCATCGAAAAAGATGAAAAAAATTATGCGGTTATTGGTGTGACAACACCGGAAACAGCTACGAAGACACACCCGAATAATGTTGTTGGCGTAACTTTCGCTGATCCGATTACGGAGACAAAAAAAGTTATCGACACTTTAAGCCAGTCAGAAACATCAATCGATGCCTTCATTATTGCCGGACACTTAGGTATTGATGAAACGACACCAAAGGAATGGCGGGGAGATACGCTAGCTGAAGAATTAAGTAAAGCATATCCGAAGCTAAATCTGGTCGTACTTGACGGTCATTCACATACAGCTGTAAAAGGCGGCATGAAATTTGGAAATGTTTTATACACGCAAACTGGAAATTATCTGAACAATGTTGGTCTGGCTAAAATTGATTTGCAAAAACTTGATAGTAAATCAGCGAACTTGCTTTCAGCTGAAAGTTTAGCTGAACTTGATGAGAATGCAGAAGTCAAAAAATTAGTGGATGAAGCGAAAAGCCGGTTTGAAGAATGGGGTTCAGAGATTGTCATCGAAAACAACCCGTACCTCTTTAATGGTGAACGCGATAATGTGCGGACCAGAGAAACAAATCTTGGAAATATGATCGGTGATGCGATGCTGGCCTATGGACAAAACGGATTCAGCACACCAACTGATTTTGCTGTGACAAATGGCGGCGGTATTCGGGCTAATATCGAACCGGGAGCTGTTACACTCGGCGATGTAATTGCTGTACTGCCTTTTGGTAATAGTATTTCTCAGATTAAAGTGACTGGCGCCCAAGTCAAAGAGATGTTCGAAATGTCGTTGCGTTCAGCTGCTCAAAAAGATGAAGCTGGGAACCTTATCCTAGATGACTATAAGCAGCCTAAACTAGGAGCAAATGGCGGATTCCTACATGTATCCAGCACAATTCGCGTCTATTATGACTCAACGAAAAAAGGAACACTTCTACCAAATGACGAAGGAAATGATACTGAAAAAGCTATTGTAGGTGAACGAGTACTTCAGATTGATGTACAAAATCGAGAGACTGGTGAATTTGCGCCAATTTCAGATGAAACAGTTTATAATATGGCTACGAATGACTTTTTAGCCGCTGGCGGTGATGGCTATGATATGCTTGGCGGAGAAAGAGAAGAGGGACCTTCACTTGATACTGTTCTAATTGACTACCTGAAGCAAGGAGCTGCACTTCGCGTGCTTGATGCTAAAACAACGATCGATTTAGCACAATACAAGGAACAGTTCCCAGGAAAACGAATCGTTTCTATTGCTGAAGCTGACTTCAACAAAAAAACTGATGAAAATGGTAATAAAGACCCTGATAAAAATTCCGACAAAGAAAACAATACGGACAACGATAAAACAAAAGACTCAACTACCGGAAAGAATACAGGTTCAGAAACTTATCCAAAAACTGGTGAAAAGATTGCTTCCTATATGAGTATAGGTCTGCTTATGACTGGGGCAGCCGGAGGCTTTTATCTTTATAATAGACGAAAATCAGCTTAAAGCAGCAACTAATTAAAAACTGATTTTCTGGCAAATTGCGTTGCTAAAACAAAGTACTGAAAAAATTATAGAGCTTGGAGTCAAAAGCAGGATTTTGTACCTACCCAAAAAAGTTAGACTTTCAGGTCTAACTTTTTTGGGTCCAAGTTCTTTTTGGCTATTCATTTTTTGTGTTTGAAAATTTAAAGAGTATTGGCAGATTTTTTACAAACTTTCTGCTAATACAAGCTATTTTAAAATCTAAAAACTCCGAGACATTAGAGCTGTCCCGGAGCTTTTATTTCAACTACTTTCCTTCAAAATAAGGAAATTTCTTAGCGTAATCTTCTTTATTAATTTGGCGGGCTCTTCCAATCGCCAAATCATGCTCTTTAACATCCTCTGTGATTGTAGAACCTGCTGCAATAACCGTTTGATTCCCTATTGTTAAAGGTGCAATTAGGTTAGAGCCTGAGCCGATGAATACCTGATCACCAACAATGGTTTGGTGTTTGTCTTTACCATCATAGTTAACAAAAACCACACCGCAGCCCACATTGATATCTTTACCCAGCTTTGCATCGCCTACATACGTAAGATGACCAACCTTCGTATCTTCGTCGATTGTTGCATTTTTTATTTCTACGAAATTACCAATATGAACTCTTTCGCCAATCTCTGCATTAGGACGAATATGTGCAAACGGTCCAACATCTGCATAACTATGAATCGTACTTTCCTCAACAACTGAATGATTGATTTTCACATTATCTTTAATCACACTGTCGACAATTTCCGTTCCTGAGCTGATGTAGCAGTCAGTGCCGATTTTTGTTGCACCTTTGATACAGACACCCGCTTCAATTACTGTATCCGAACCGATAACTACGCCTTCATCAATATATGTGTTTTCCGGATCAACAAAGGTTACACCATTCATCATATGCATCTTGTTCAGGCGATGACACATGATTTTATTGGCTTTCGCCAATGCTACACGGTCATTGATTCCCATTGCTTCATCAAAATCATCCATACGGTAAGCAGCGATTGTAGCTCCCTCACCCTTCATAATTTCGATAATATCAGTTAAATAATACTCACCTTGAGCATTATTCGTATTTAGTTTGGAAAGAGCTGTAAACAAGGCTTGATTATCGAAGCAGAAGGTTCCTGTATTAATTTCCTTCACGCGGGCTTCCTCTTCCGAAGCATCTTTTTGCTCAACAATTTTCTCCACAATGCCTAAATGATCACGAATAATTCGTCCATAACCAGTAGGATCTTCAGCCTGAGCTGTTAATATAGTCGCACTGGCATTTTTCCCTTGATGGTAGTCAAATAAATTCGTCAATGTTTCTGCCGTCAGCAACGGAGTATCACCTGTAATAACCAGCGTCGTTCCTTTTTTTCCGCCCAATAGATTGTCTGCCTGCATAACTGCATGACCTGTCCCCAATTGTTCCTGCTGCAGCGCGTACTGTGTTCGATCGCCCAAATGCTGCTTAATTGCTTCTGCACCATGTCCAACGATTGTCACAATTTCAGATGGTCCTGTCTGCTCTACTTGATCAACAATATGTTCCACCATCGGTTTACCTGCAACTGGATGAAGAACTTTATACAATTTGGACTTCATGCGTGTCCCTTTACCCGCTGCCAAAATAATCACATATCTACTGTTTTCCACTCTCGCCACTCCTCGATTCCTATATTCAATCTAAATCTAACGAATTATTATTCCATCTTAGTTTAGCTTACTGAGTAACGTTTTTCAACCAAACCAATTCAAAAGATTTGTAGACCAATTATGGAACAGCTCAAGAAAAACATGGTTATACCTTTTCCACAGAACTTTTTTTCTTCCGCGTTTTTTTCACCTTTTTCCTTTGCTGCTTTAAGAATTCCTGCTCAAGCCGGATTGCCCGCTGTCTCCGCCAAAAATAAATGGAGGCAGCCGACACTATTAGAAATAAGGCTAGCCAAAAATAAAGCGGATTCTGGTCCTTTTCAGAAGAATTCAATCCTAACGCCGATTGATTCAGTGTTCCAGCTTTCTCTTCACTGATAGTAAATTCTTTTTTGAAATGCCAGCGATTACTGTCCTGATCTTCTGCAGTCAGCTCAAGCTCATACATTCCTGGATTCAACGGCTGATCCTCCCATGAAATAGAATAATCAAAATTGGAATTGGGCGCCATTGAAATCCCCTGCTTTTCTGATTTACGCAGTGGTTCACTGCTGCCTTTTTCTCTAATTACTGCTTTAATATCTAAATCTTGAATATTTATTGGCTGAGTATTTTGAAGTGTTGCAGCAACATGGGGACGATAATTTTTTAAATCCGGTGTAATTTCCTTTAGTTTCAGCTGAGGTTTCACCTGTTCTTCGTTCTCTCTTAAAACTACACCTAAGACATAGGAGTATGTATTATTAATTTGTCCCTCCACTAGCTCCGGCGCTTCTTGTTTGATATGCAAGCCGCCGAGAAGCATTCCTTTAAATGGCTGTTTTGGAACCTTTAACTTAAAAGAAGCCTTCTTATTTGAATTTGGAGGAACCGTTATTGTCTTATCATGTGTAATTAAATCTGAAAAATAGAAGGATAGCGTCTCATCTAAATCCTGCTTTGCATCAGGTTGGGTATAGTCTATGATGCCATTATTATTGGTTGTCGCTGTATTCGCTTCAAGTAAAAATATCTGTTCCTTATCGGAAGAATTGAATATATTGACAGTGAGCTCCTGTTCCTGTCCTGGAGAGACCAACAAATCAAAATAGGTAGAGTTGCCGGCCCGCTGATTTTCTGGAAGATCCGCACTAATAGAATAATCAATTTCATTTTCAGCTGCTTCTGCTGTTAAGCTTGTAAGCACTAATGCAACCAGCAGAAATACAATAGTAATGAGTGTTGCTTGCTTCTTCATTTTCATCCTCGCTTTTATTTTATCGGACTAACAACTGAGAAAAATATTGGCATTCCTATATTTTAATCTCCTAAAAATAAATAAACTGTTCTTTAATTTCTTGATAATCTTACAACTAATAAAGGTATACGTACTCCTTTAAAGACCGTAGCAAAACTTCTCCCTTCTTAGCAATTCTACTGCTTAGAAGCTTGATGAAGTCAAAAATATGTACAGCAAGAACTGTAAAGGCAAAAGCAGTCCTCTGGAAAATAAGAAAGGCAGTTGTAGAAATTTTTCCTACTCCCCAGAGACAGAGGCTTTTGTCATCATTTATTTATTTTTTGATTAAATTCCGCTAACCAATGTATATTCGATTGTACCGTTATAGCTTCCTTTAACCGCTGTTTCTGCGACTTTGATTTTTGCTGCAGCGGGCGCGAAAGTGGTTTTTCCTCTACCAACTGCTGCTCGACCGACGATATTGGCTGTTTTCAAAATTTCAACATCCTGCTCGACAGACACATTATTCCCTGATCCTGTTGCTGGAGTTCCCATGGTTAATTGGAAGTTTGTGACTGGCAATTCAATGTCGGCTGTTCCTTTCAAGGCAGAAGCTATAGCCGTTACCCGCCAAGGCAGTGACGCATCTCCATCTTCCAGTCCTCGACGGTCATCCACCTGCACAGCTTCTGAACTTGTCGCTGTTAAATCGTATAATCCATTAACTGCCTCCTGAGATAAATCCAGCTGACTAAACGTCATTGCTCCACCTGCTGCCAAGCTAAATACAGGTGTATTTCCACCACTGCTGCCGTCATCGACACCTACCGTTGTTGTCGTTTTGTTTACTGCGTATGCAGATGGTGCAGCAATTCCCGCAGCTCCTAAAATAAGTACGCTTGCTCCTATCAATTTTCTTACTTTCATATCGTATGATTCCTCCTAAATTTTTGTTTTTACTATATGCTATCCACCAGCAGCCAGCTTTTTTCTGCATGAAAAATTCCCTGCGGCTGCTTTGGCGGTAAATACAGCCAAATATCATTAGACTTTACTGTATAAATAAACTGACCCTTTTTTGTTCCATCACTATAAAGAACCTGATCAAACTCTTGATGCTCCTCCTTAAAATCCTCTGAGGAGAATCCTTTTCCTGTAATTCCTTCTGTCGCTCCTGTTACAGAACCTTTTCCCACATGATAGCTAACACCTTTAAGGGTTTCATTTTTTTCATTTACAAACGGAGAAACCTTTAGATTTAGCTTCCAAGGTGATGTGCTTTGTCTCAAATCTTCAATCTCTATAACTAAATCAGTATCAGAATAAAAGGTCATCGCTTGTTTTTTTATTGCTTTTTCTCCGAAACTGACATGGCTTACATTCGTAATTTTTAAATCTCCAAAAGAAACTTTGTCACCTGTTACTGTTATCTCTGTTCTTTCAATAGTACTTGCTTCACTGGAAATAGGCAGTATAATTGCTGAGAAAACTATCGGTAAAAAAAGACAGCTGATTTTATGCTTAAACTTCACCTTGATTTCTCCACCTTTCTATGCCTCCTGCCAGCAGCAATAAGCCTGCCCCTAGCAAAACGTATTGCATTTGAACAACTTCATTTGCTTTAGGAAAAACACGCTGTCCTTGATTTTCAGCGGTCTTGATTTCAGAGCTTTGTTCAGCAGAATCACTTGTTCCCTCTTGATAGATTGTGATTCCTACTTTACTTTTATTTTCTGAAGCTACGGCTGAAACAGGGTTCAACAGGAATAGCATCAGCATCAAAAACACTGTCAAAAACCATTGTCTGTTCATTTTTTCATCCCCGCCTTTCGCTTCAAGAAATGCCATCCTGCAGTGTCCAGTTAATCACTGCTGAATAATTTCCCTTGATTACTGTATCATTTACCTGCAGTAAAATACCTTCGTCTTCAGACCAGGTCTTCTTAAATGAACCTTGCTGGCGAATAAGAAGCAGCTGCTCGTCTACCTGATTATCCCCAGATGTTCCAGTTCCTGTTTCAGAAAAATATAGTTTTCCTGATAATAATTGATTTTTTCCAGATACCTGCAGCGGCTGTTCAACTGTCGCTACTAAAACCCATGGCGAAGCATTCGCAGCTCTTAAATCAGATACTTCTACATACATTTTATTCCCAGCTATCCGCGGATAGCTCTTTTGACCATTTTCTATCTGGTTAATCGCAATTTCTCCGAAATCAATTTGATTTGGCACTGAAACTAGAGTAAGAGAACCTATTACCGTTACTTTTTTAATAATTTCATTCGAGGCAAGCTGATTTTTATCTTTAGCTTTCACAGTCAGCTGATAATCACCCGCCGGCAGTTGCCCAAAATTCACTTGAATCATTCCACGCCCTTGATAATTTCCGTTATTATCCGTAGTAAAGATCTCTTCTCTTTTTATGTCCTCTGGGATACTCGTGCTAAGGTCATCCAAAACAAAGCTCACAGTGCCTGTATCAGCTACATTTAATTCTTCCCAGTAGGCCTTAACCTCAAGCTCCTGCTCTATAGAAAGCTGATCAGGCACTTCAAGTTGCTCCAATTCAGGAGATAGATTGCTATTCAAACGAAAAAAGCCAGGATGAGTGGAAAAGGACAACGCCTCTCCCACATTGTTTACTGCTGATAAGGTTGTTTTTCCACCATCAATTTTTTTCTCCAGAGGCTTTTCGGGCGTTCTTTCTGACTCTTTCATTTCAACATCAAACGATAACTGCAGCTTATCTCCTTTTACAAGAGAGAGTGGCTGCTTACTTGTAAAGCGTAAGTTACCTTCAGAAATTTCTACTTGATTGTCTATATTTTGTCCATTTTTTAACATCTGAATATTTGCCTCTTCTTGTAAAAACAAACTATTCGAATCAAGTTGTTTGTCTATTGTAATGTTTTTTAACTCACCTGTTCCTTTTATATCTTCCAAATCAATACTATACCTTAGCTTTTGTCCTCCTGTGACCAGTGTATCAATCACATTTTGCCCCTGTTCATTTTTTACAGACTCAGTAATCGAAGTAAAAATAGGTCTTGGAAATTCTTCGAAAACTATTCGAGCATCCATACTAGCTTTGCCTGTAGAGCCGGTAAAGCCCCAATATACCAGTTTGGTTCCAAAGACAGCCTGCGGGTCCAAGCTAATCGTTTTACTTCCAAGTTGATCAAAGCTGTAGGTCAGCTTACTTTCAGAAGCGTCCCAGCGGATAGAGAGCTGATGCCATTTGCCGTCCCCGAATGTGTCGACTGCCTGGGCATCTTTGTGCACCAACGTACGATTTAACAAACCATTTCGTCCGTAAGAAGAAGCCATTCCTGGATAGTTCCAGGCGACATGACCATATGGCTTAGTATCATCACTGCCATTCGTGGTTCCTTTATCCATCCCATCCTTATTAATGTGATTATCAAATTCTATCGCTAAAGAGTTCGTAATGGCTCCTCTAGCACTAGTTGTATTGTTCGCTTGTGCCCAGACACCCAGAGAAGCACCACCGCCAAACACATTGCCGCCTTTTGAAGATTTGGCATAGGCATTCTTTCCTTCTTTATCCGCATGCATAACAAATGCCATTCCGTCTCCAACCTTTTTGTCTTCCGGCTTACTGCCGCTGGAAGGATCTACACCAAAATAAAGCCACATACTTGTAGAGAAGTCATAGTTCAGATTCATCCGATACTCGTCCTCTGACCAGATAGCACCATTCCCATAGGTAGAATTTCGTTTTGTCACATTAACAATGTCATACCCATCTGCCTTGGTTACATTACTTACTACTCCTTGCCCATTTACAACTGGATAAAAGTAATTGTCCAGCTTAATCAGCCGATCCTTCACTTGATTAATATCTGCAATACCGTTTAAAGCAGCTGCTTCACCAGAATTCGGAAAGATAAATAGTGTGCTTAATAAAAAAAGAAATAATATTGGCTTAACTTTTTTTATAACCAAAAAGATAATTACCTCCTTTCAAAAATTATCCAAACCTTGACTTTCAACAGTATAAAGCCATGATTTAGAAATAACAAATACACTATCAAATTGAATTTTCCGTCATCTAAAGTCTCGTTTTCTATTATTTTTTGAAGCTTTCTATTAATTTTTTCAGAAAAAAATTTTCCTTATTGACGCTTTTCTTCATATATGCAATTCTATTTCGATTCCAAAGCAATAAATTTCCAATCGTTTATTGTTTTTATAACAAATGTTCTTTTGTTATTTAAAAAAAAGAAAAAACCTAACTATTTTTAAAATAGCTAAGCTTTTTCTTTTTTTAAGATTTGACTTTTATACAGAAAAATTTTTAATCTTGGAAATAGTTTCCGGCTACTACATTGATTGTTTTGGTCTGTGTATCAACGTCTTTTACATAAAGCAGCGAAGTATAATCATTAATCGCTCGCTGACCGTTAAATTTAGATTCCGCAAACACTGTAATGCCTACCAGTTCCGCTTCAAACTCTTCAATCAGGCTCTTCATACCATTTACAGTACCGCCGCCCTTCATAAAGTCATCCACAACCAGTACCCGTGAGCCTCTTGCCAAGCTGCGCTTGGAAAGCTCCATTTTTTCAATACGCTCAGATGAACCAGAGACATAATTCACACTTACAGTTGATCCTTCAGTAATTTTAGAATCCCTGCGAACGATAACAAAAGGAACATTCAAATAGTAAGAGACGGCCTGGGCAATAGGTACCCCTTTGGTAGCAACCGTCATCACAGCATCGACCTTCTGATCTAAGTACATTGAAGCAATCACACGGCCAATTTGGCGGAGTAATTCGGGCTGACCCAGTAAATCAGAAAGATAAACGTAGCCCCCCGGCAGCAGACGATCTTGTTCAGATAATCGATTCCCCAGCTCCATAATGAATTGTTTCGCTTCTTCATACGGAATCTTAGGAATAAATTTCACCCCACCGGCAGCTCCTGGAACGGTTTCCAGTAGACCAGTCCCTCTTTGTTGAAATGTTTTCTTGATAATCGCAAGATCCTCACTGATTGATGATTTTGCAGACTGATACCTTTCTGCAAAAAAAGTTAAAGAAACCAATGTATGTGGATGGCTAAGTAAATACTGAGTCATATCAATCAAGCGCTCACTTCTGCGTGTCTTCAAAATCTGTTCACTTCCTTTTTTCATTGTCGCTCCTTATTATAAGGGTTTAGACTAAAAAATTCGAGCATTTTTATAAAAAAAACTAAAATAGTTCGCAATTTATGGCAAAAAAAAGAAGATAAGGAAAAGAATCTTCGTTTTTCCTTATCTTTCATTCAGTTTTTTATTTCTTAAAGAGACTGTGACTACATGACGAACAATGTTAATCACCAGAAAAATACCAATAAAAGCTAGTGTGATGGTTGCACTTGGCGGTGTTTCCAGATAATAGGAACCTGCAAGACCAGACATCATTCCAACCAGACCGACAACTGTACTAATTAAGATGACTGAATTAAAGCCTTTGCCGATCCTCATTCCAGCAGCAGCAGGTAAAACCATAATCGCTGAAATCAACAGCGCACCGGCTATTGGAATCATCACGGCAATTGCCACTCCGGTAATAACATTAAACAGCATCGACATCCAGCGAATCGGCAGACCATCTACATGAGCAGTGTCCTCATCAAAGGTCAAAACATACATTGGCCGTTTAAACAGGAAGAATAAAATGATTAGAACAACAAACAGGACAGCTAGAATAATTACCTGTTCCCAAGTGATTGTAACAATTGAACCAAACAAATAGGATTGAATACTTGTAGCTGAACTTCCGCTGTTCAGATTCATTAAGACCAGCGCCAGCGCTAGACCTCCCGACATCAGAATTGCGATTGAGATTTCAGAATAGGTGCTGTAAAGTCCCCTCAGATACTCTAAAATCATCGCTGCAGCGATTACCACCAGCAAAGTAGTCAAATTAGGATTCAAGTTAAAGAACAGTCCTAATGCTACCCCTGCCAGCGATACGTGAGACAAGGTATCCGCCATCAGCGACTGCCGGCGGATTACTAGAAATACCCCTAACATTGGGGCAATTACAGAAATAAAACCAGCGGCTAGAAAAGCCCTTCTCATGAACTCATATGAAAACATCTCCAAAAACGCTCAACTCCTTTGATATCAAGGCTTCCAGAGCCTTTCTTTTTAAGTGAGAACAGTAGTGAGAACATCAACACTAATTCTCTTATTCTGATTTACACGTTGCAAATCGTAAATATTCCGATTTATCAGCAAAATTTACTTTATCAGAACTGATTCTTTCCGTCAAGAAAAATATCAAATAAACTTTTCTAGCCTGCTCACTACTTCAACATCTTCACTAGGATATAAATGTGAATAAGTTCCTAACGTCATTTCAATAGTAGCATGACCGAGCCTTTTTTGTACCATTTTAGGACTTTCCCCGATATGAATTAGCAAACTTGCATGTGAATGCCTCAAATCATGAAGACTGATTTCAGGAAGATTATACTCTTTCTGTAATGTTCGGAATTTTTTCCACATCCATCCTTGGTCTAGAAAAGTATCATCATGACTAAAAACCAATTTAATATCGCCTACTCGTTCTTGATATTTTTTCCAGACGTTCAGCAATTCTAGTGTTCTGTTATCCAGATAAAGTTCTCTTTCACTGCTCTTTGTTTTTGGAGTGGAAAAATACTGTTCAGATTTATGTTTTGATACATTACCAATCGTATATAAAACCTTAAATTTACCAGTTTCCAAATCAATGTTTTCCCAAAGTAGTGTAGCACTTTCTCCAAACCGAAGCCCAGTACAAAATAAGAAACGAAAATATAGGTAATGAAAAAAATCATAATATTCAAAAAGACCTAATGTTTCTTGTTTAGAAGTCTTTTCCTTTAGCGAATCAGTAAAAATACATTGTTCGAATTTCTGAAAGTCTGATATAGTCCAGAATCGAATTTTTTTTGGCTCACACCTAACTCGACCAATTTCTCTAAACGGATTCTCTTCTACTAAGTTAAATATCTTTGCTCTATCCCATATCATGCCACCCAATGAAAATAAAAGGTTTATATATCTTCCACTCAGCCCTAAGGATACTAATTGATTTTGAAACAGTTGGACTTCAAGCTTTGTAACTTCTCTCATATTTTTACCATTGAATATTGAGAACTTATTTTCCAAATAACCTTTTCTTCTATAATAGGTATTAGGTTTCACTTGTGATTTATACCATTTTAAAAAAACAGAATCTCTAAATACTTCGAAAGTCATATTTTCTTTCAATGTACTCTCAATTTCTCCCTTGTCTCCCTCCCATTCAAGCATAAACATCATATATGCTTTCCACGCTTCATTCTCAGTCTTAAAGCCACGCTTAGTCTTTGTTTTTCTTTTTCCAGAAATTGAATCAGTTCCTAAACTTGCTTTGTAATACCACAAATTTGTTTTTTTATCTTTATAAACATTCGACTTTTTATTAGCCACGTTTTACCGCCTTTTCCTCACCTGTTTCAAGCTCGTATCCAAGAATTTTTTCAATCGCCCATTTGGGAACTCTTCCTCTTCCTTTACTTAGATAAAAAGAGCAGCCATTTTTTACGAGTAATTCTTTCGCTTCTCGAATTATTTCTCTTGCTTGAAATTCACGATATCCTTTTGCTATCAAGTCTTGTTTTGTGCATGTTTCCAATTATACCACTCCTTTCAAAAGAAAAAGACACCTGATTATTTATCAGATGTCTCTTTATAATATTCATTTTTATTAGCATTGAGATAGAAAACAAATTTCTCAATACCTATTTCATTTATTAATCGTTGACCACAGCCCCAGATTAAATTCTGAAACTCTTCATATGATATTAGCCCTTGCTCATATTCATCTATCAAATTCAAACAGCAACATCCTTCAACGGTTTCATTACAAACTCACGAATAAACGAGTTCGGATTTCTAACAGTGAATTTTTCTATGATTAATTGATTTCTATTATTGTAATGCCCAAACACTGACAACTCGAAAACATCATCATCTAAAAACATAATGAGGTTAGCGAGATCACGACGAGCGACAAAGCAATTAATATCTTCATTTCGAGTATGCAATGTAAAACGAACAAGAATTTCAGGGAAAGCAGAAACTAATCTGATTTTATCTGCAATACCTGTAGCCCCTCTTTTATCCATTGTCCGAATCCTCCTTAATCTTTTTTAAGTCGCTTAGAGTTGTATCTCTTCTGATTTTTTTAGTCGAAAAATCCGAGAGCTTATTTTCTTTTTTAAAGAAATATTTCGTTACTTTTTCTTCTAAAGTCAACTCAAAAACATGAAAATGGTCAGCATTTTCAACAGGAAAAGCAGCAATATAATCTCGTCTACTTTTTGAATTAAAAGTCCAGATATTGTACACAACATCATCAATTATTATTTGATTAGCAGATAATTTTCTAAACGGTTGAACCTTCATTTTATAAAAATATTGATAAGCAGAAGTCACTTCTTTTAACTGAACTGTTTTTACATATCTCATAACTATCACCTTGAAAACATTATACGAACATTCGTTCCCTTTGTCTAGTATAAGATAATTCGCAAAATAAAAAGAAGGTATCACTTAGACACCCTCTTTAATATTCCTTTTCATACAGCAACTCGCCGCCCTCAATAATCTCCTCTGCTTTTTCACCAACAGTCAAGGCAGCTCTACTAATCCATTCTTCATCATCCATCACATAAAGTCCATACCATTCCGAATCAGGAAAATTATACCTATCATGGTCATTTAAATCTCCAACAACCTTGACCATCACTGCACTTTTATCTATATTTTCTAAATAGCCAACAGAATACACCTCAGCTAATGTCACATTAGTTAATTCACCATTATAACTATCAATTTGTTCCTGTATTAACTGTTCATATTTTTCTTTATTCACTGGTTTGTCTTTCTCAACCTTTGCTTCAGGCGTTGAAGAACAACCCACTAAAAATAACAAACTCATAACCATCATAAACCGCACTATTTTCTTTACATTCATTTTATTTCTCCCTTTACTATTTGATTGTATTATAACACAAATAAGAAGAAATAACAATTTAGCTTTTTAAGAAACAGTCGCTAGTTTAAGCTGATTCAATATTCCTGCTTCACTGTGTTATACGTCATTTTTGATACTTTTTCACTTTCAATCTCTACAATTAATAAAATTCGAACCTCTGACCCATTTTGCGTACAATCTAACAATAGTGCATACCCTGCACCACCTTCAGATTTATAGATAGCGGATACTGAACCAGTGGAAGATAAATGAATATCTACTTTCGCATTAACCCCATTTACTTCAGCACATTCCTTTGTCATTAAATTTCTAAGTTGTTCATTCCGATTCTCGATAGTCGAGTAATTGGAATACGCTTCACCAAACCTTTCTAACAACTCCTTAACATCAAGCTCATTTGATAGAGATTCAGTTGTTTCCAACGACTGGCTTTCTGTAGTCGAATGTTCAACATTTGATTCAGAAGAATAATCATCTACTTTTTTTAAAATAATGGCGTTTTCTTCTGTCGATTCAGTTGTTTTTTTATCATTCACACGTTCACAACCACTCGTTAAAACCAAAATGAAAGGCACTAGCCCTACGACTAACTTTCTCATTTTACAACTCCTTCCTTTATTTTTTTCGAATAACACTTGATACATTAGGGTATTCTTTCCCCCATGTACGAACATATTTTGCACAAATTTGTCCTTGCTCGGCATTTTGTTCGTAAAGGGTCAATCGGTTTTTTCCATCCACACTGGCAATAATTCCAGTGTGACCGTATACACTTGTAGCGTAATTACCCTGATAAAAATTAATGATATCCCCTGCTTTAACATCCGAATAATCAGGGTCATGGATTACCATAAATCCATTTGATTCCCATGCAAATGATTTACCAATCGCCCAAGCGCTCACTGTATCAGCACCAGAAAGCACACCAGAAAGGTCTATTTCACTACCTGCTGACAAATGGATATTAGTATTAAAACTATCTACATAATATGAAGTAAGACCATAACATTGACCATTGTAAACACGATTACCCATCTGTTTTTCCAATATGTCTATTTTTCCTCCACCGATATTGGCAGAACCACCGCCCATTGAACCTTTAGCGAGGCGATTATACCAATTATTTGCGCTCGTTTTACGTCTATTCTGCTCTACAGGGTTATTTTTTGTTCCTGCTCTTTCCCATTTCACCAATATATCTACTGCTGTTTGGTTTAAATCTTGCTGCACTGACAATGATTTTAACAATGAACTATCTGAACCATCGTGATTCCATGCAAAATCCAATTGAAATTCTGGACTTTTCCAATCTTTTTTCATTTCTCTTGCTTTATTCAGCATGTTCACTCTTCGTTCGCTATCCCATTGCGGCAACCCAAAAGCATAACCACCAATCAAAGGATTATACGCCCATAGCTCATTGAAAGATAAATCACTTTGAATGCGGCTAGGAATAAGCCCACTTTCATGTTCTATATTCCCAATCCAAGCACAAGCAAATTCTTTTGTACCACCATTTTTTAAAACAAACTCATACACCATCAATGCAATTTCTTCTACTTCATTTTTTGGTGAAAAATTTATTGAATCACCACTTGCTTCATCTGAAGTCAAAGACAATATCAAAAAAAGAGGAGAAATAACAATTATTAAAAATATAGACAGCATTGCTTTTTTCACTCTTTCACCTCCAAAAAAGAGGATGGTTAGCTACCACCCTCTAATTACTATTTAATTTCTCACTTCCTCTAATTCTTTCAAGAAAGTATCCTCATTGTTATCTGACATATTTTCTTGTTGTCTTTGTTGGGGAAACTCAATAATTTCTCCATACATTTTTTCTTTGTATTCCTCATAAGTTTCTGTATCTGTTCCTTGTATGATTCTATCCTCTTCTGATTCTTCCAGATTAGAGAACTGATTTCCTAATTCACTGAACCCTTTTTCTAAACTACCATTCACTGAAGAAATATCATCTGAAAGGTACTCTCCATAATCACTGTTCAATTCATTTTCAAGTTCATACAATCCATTATTTTCTTCTTGATATTCAGGCAATTCAGTATCATACGTATCTAGTGATTCAAATTTTTCAGTTCTATCAGAATTCTCTTCAGTGGAACTTACTTCATCATATTCAGATTCACTTAATTCCTCTTTCTCATGAAATTCTTCATGATTCTCCATATGACTGGTACCCTCAGTTTCACTAGGTTCATTATTTCCTTCTAAATCAGCAGCCTCAACTACATCCTCTTTGCCTTCTGTTTCTTCTGTTTCTTCTGTTTCCTCAGTTGCTCCTTTTGCACTAAAATATGCTCCTATAGCAGGAATAACAAACCCACCAATCGTACTCACTGTATCTGTCACAGGCGAGCTGACTTCTTTCACTGTTTCTTTCATTCCTTTTGCCAATCCACCTGTCACACTCGTAATTCGTCCTCCTGTAACTATTGTCAAAATCTGATTTCTAAATTTCCAACAAACATACAGAATAAAAAAGATTACGAATGCTTGTAACATATAACTTTTTGAATCTGTTGCAGGAACAACGATTCTTCCAATCTGAACAATTAAAACAAGCAAACTGAAGGTAAGCCCCATCGCTGCTCTTAGACCAAATACTGAAAACAGATATTTGAATGTATTTTTTGCAGCACTTTGAAAGAAAGGAATCAGGCTTAAAAACATTGCTATTCCAACTAATACAGATAAGAGTAACGCTATCATTTGTAATACAAAACTAAACAACTGAATCATGAACATTGGCACACCAATAATCAAAGTCATTGGAATTGAGATTAAAGCTATTGAAAATTTCCATCCTGCTTTATCGGGAGATAAGAATTTATTGTCCTGTTCGTTCGCAGCAATATATTCTTTTATCTTTTTATACTCACTCTCAGTCCCATTTTTGACTAATAACGTTTCTGAACGCTTGGGATTCTGTTTTGTGTTAATTTTTGATTCTGAAGTCACACCGTAATTCAACAAATAATAAGTTTCTTCTACCGTCATTTCAAATAATGCATTCCGAACTTTTATCGTTGGGTCTGCATTGCTATCTTCTTTATCCGAAGTAATATTCATTAAATCAGCTTGTAATTCAGTAGTAATCGAATTAGCACCATTCATAATATCTACTGCCCTCTCATTCCATCCGTAACCAACAAGAAAGATAGCCATAAATGTAAAGAATTGAGTGAGTGCTCTTCTTTCACCTTTCGTAATATAGAGAATACAACAATAGATAACCATACAAACTATGATTGTTAATCCATACTTTGCATACAATGTTTTATATATTTTCTTTGAGTATCCAGTGAATTGATTCACATATTGACTAATGACATTTTTTTCAGAGAAAAAATTGATTCCATGGTCAAACACTTCATAAAAGATTTTACTGAATCCAAAAATGATATTCGCTACATTATTAATGATTCCAGAACGTCCTTCATCCGTCATAAAGTTTGTTGATTTAGTAGAAAGATAAGATTGGTAAGAATCAAGATCATATTCTTCTGTCTTTAATTGCTCCTGCACACCTCCCGGCACATTTTGAATGACTATTGTTTCCGCCGCAGCTGAGACAGGAACAACGAAAAATGAGAACAATAAAAAAAACAAGAAAAGTTTTTTCTTCACCTGCTCACCTCCTTCCTATTATTTTTTTTATGCAGCATATTTACTTTCAGCATGACTAGAAGCTGTCTCTTTCACTGTTTCCCCTGCTTTATCAAATTCAGAGAACAGATTGTGAACAGACATTTTGGCAACTCTTCCATAAATATCTCTATAGAGACATTGACCTTGCAGCAAACCAGACAACAATTTTTCATTTGTTTCAGAATTTTCAATGCCTAAGTGACTAAGAATTGCTTTTCGTTCCGAAGGCTCATCAAAAGCAAAGATTGTCCCGAATTGTCCTTTATCGTCCTTGTCTTTAGCGTCCTCAACGGATTGTGTACCATAAACTAGAGCATTATTCATTGAACGTCCGATACGCTTCATTGATTTAAGAATTGCTTTTCCACCTCTAGCCTTTGTAAACATCCAAGCCTCGTCGAAAAACTCCATCGTAAATTCTTCAGGATTTTCACTTCCGAATTTTTCACAGAATTTTCCAAGCGGCAACATAAGACAAAGAGATTTTCTATGAATATCTTCAAAGTCTTCTGAATCCACATCAGCTTCAGGTAATTCCATTCCAGAAATTTCAAGCACATTCAAACGAGATTTTAAATCCAAAGCCTTTGTACTTCCATCAGAGAAACCTAACTCTAAAATTGAGTTATGGATTTTCTTTTGCATTAATTCAGCAGCCTTACGCACTGATTCTTCTTTATCATTCAGTAACATTTCAAGTACTGTCTTCATCCCGACAGGCTCACCAAGTTCTCTACGATTAATCACTACATCAAGAGCAGTTAAAAGTGAAGATTCCAAATCTTCTTTTCCAGTTAAATCATAAAGTGAATCAAACATTGCATGTGCTGTATCTCTAGCAGAGGTTCCTTTCAAGAATACAATCGGGTCTAATACTCCATGATTTTCTTGCTTGTCAGCGTCTAACGTTGTATAGTGGATTTTCTTTAAATGTTCCACAAAAATTGGATAGTTTTTTTTATAAAACTTGCTGTTAATTATTGCCTCAAATTGTTTTCGTTTCTCCTTTTTCGGGTCAACAAAAAGAATCCTTATTTTCAAGAAACTTGAATATAAGAAAATCATATTCATTAGATAGCTCTTTCCTGTTCCTGTTTCACCTGTCATAATAATGTGCGGCGACCTAGTTTTTGCTCGCTGCTGTTTTCCTTGATTGGCAACCAGCGGATTAAATAGAATCGCTTTTCTGGAAGCTGAAACACTAGCTTCTCTTGTATCTGATTCTAAGAAATTATCTACACGCCCAATATACCAACCTGCATTATTTCCCACATTGTTTGTCACCGCAAACATCGTTTCAGCGAGTGAATCAGAAGCAGATATCTGAAGCCATTTATCCATTCCCTCAACACTTCTACCTTGCAACATTTGATAGAATAGCGACAGTTGGTCTGCTACTGGTCGAACTGCCTCAATATCACGTTTTCCTAAAGTCCGAATAAGAGAATCACTTCTACGTTTACAATCATCTACGTTTTTTCCATAGACCACAAAGCAGCCGAACCATTCAAAGAGCGGCTCTTTTTTATCAATTTGATTTTCTAAACGATTAACCGCAAATAATGCCTCTTTATTCTTATCCGTTGTTGCATTTCCAGATTTAGCAGCCTCTTGCCTGTTCGTCTTATACCTTGTTTTTAATTTAGATACTTTTTCCTTAAATCCTCTCAAACCTTCAATTTCTATCAAATGGGCTTTCAATCGAAACTCACAAGGGAAGTTCATATTTTGAGCAACTTCGAACAAATGATTATAAGAAATATTGAGATTTTCAAATCGAGCAACAGGAACGAGCGTAATCACAGATTCTTCATTCCCTACACGAATAGTCATGAATCCCGCATTTTCGGCAGTATCTAACAAAGAATTAGTAATATTGCTTTTATTTCTCCCTTCCTCTTCTGCAACATGAGGTAAGTTTCTAATAAAATTCAACCGATACAAATAGGTTGATTCCTCTTCAGTTAGCGGCGTACCTCTAACACCCCTAACCGCTCCCCTTAAATCATATTCAGCAGGTTTAATGCTATCAAATTTCTTTAAGTCAATCGTTTGATTTTTTCCTAAAGTGATAAGAATTTTATCTGTCAAATCATTTACGGTATGTTTGATTGCCTCAATCGGATTATCATCACTAAAGACATTTTTTAGTTTCACGCCTAAAATATAGGCTTCAGTAGTTACCATTCCTAATTCAGATTCTAGTTTATTGATTGTAGCATTCATGTAGTATGTTCCTATTTCCCTCGAATCGTCAGATAACTCAGGCTGCAATTCTTTAAATCTAGCCCTTAGCTGCAAATCCTTTGGATACATGAACAGCTCAAAATCATCAAAACGGGATAGATTTCTTCGAATAAATCTATGCCATTTTTTCTTGAATTTTTCACGTTGTATAAAATTATGGCTGTTCGTCTCGTCAGCATGAATTTTATAGTACGCCCAAACATCGCCATCGTTAGTCAATATCATATTATTGTGTATCGTTTTTAGTGGCGTTTGGATCAATGTGCCTTTAGCCATTCTTCACTCTCCTTTCAATCATTTTTCACCTCTTCAAACACTATCGTTTTAGATAGGCTTGTTGCTTCATCATTACAATATTTCTTTTTTGGTAAGAATATATTCAAGTAGTAGCTCAACAAATCCGTTAAATAGACAAGCGGCTTCTTGTGTTCAAATTTCAACTTAAATAAATTTTCAGTTAAAAAGTACGGTATACCAAAATAAATTACATACATTAAACCTGGCATTAGAGAATTGATAAAAAATATCAATTCTCTAAAAATAATAAACAAAGTTAATGCTATAACAACCATTGAAACGCCTCTTCTAATTTCAAATGGTTTTCTTAGATACCATGTTTTCGTTACCTGCTGCACCTTGATTGGTTCATTCATAATTTTTTCATAGTTGAATGTTTGTTTATTCATAGCAACACCTACTTCTTACTAAAGAGCAAATCACCGATATAAGAGAATCCTGAACTAAGTGAATCTGGGGCTCCAAGGATATATATACATAAACCACCGACTAGAATAGTTGTTGCAAATTGCAGCCATTTTTCATTTTTAAATTCTTTCCACATTTTCCAAAAAATAATAATATATAGAATATATTGTCCTTCACTTTGAACTGTTTCAAACACTCTTGATAACGTAATCATCAATTAATCCCTCCTTGATTGTGTAGTAGTTTTTCCACAAAATATTTATTTTCTTTTTTATTTAGTTTCAACGTCATATTCTCAGCATGTTCAATATCAGTTCCTTTTGCTCTGAAAGTCACTGTTGCTTTGACCACAACATTTTCACCATCTTCATAGACTTTTTCCTGACTGGAAAGAAACTCATAAGAACCGCTAAGCGTTTCTGGCTGTTCCATCATATAAGCAATATCTTCAGTAGAAGAATTAGCATAATTTGTATAGAACTGCTTCAAAAATTCTGATACTTCATTCATTTTTTCAATAGAAGCCTCTCTCAATCCCTCAGTATCACGCAACGGCTCACCCATCCCTTTTAGGGCAGGAGCAACCGAAAAATACGGATAATCTACAATCGCAAACAAGCCCTCGGATTCCACAAAAGGAATGCTTAGTAATTGTGTATACGTACCTTCTGCTTCTTTGAACTCTTTTTCAGATTCGTTAGTAGTCGAATTTTTCACATATTCTAATTCATACTCAACTACGTATGCCGCCACACTGTAGCCTTTTTCTTCAGTAATTTCATACAAATAGAAATTTGTTAGTGTTCGTTTAAAACTACTACTTTTCTGAAAACTGAAACTTTCTGGAAAATATGTCTTCAGTAATCCTTCACGTTCATCCTGTTCATCAGAAGAAGACGACATATTCATAAATACAGGAATAAACCCTTTAAAATAACTTTCGGTTTGTGTCGTCAAATCAATTTCTTCTACAGGATTATTCAAACGTTCTTCTATAGCAGATACGCTGCTTTTCATCCCATTCGAGGTGCTACTAGCAACTTCTGCTTGCATAACCGCATAAATACCTGAACCACCTGCAACAGCTATTAACCCCCATATAGCGACCCTAGCACCAACACTCACTTTCTTACTCCCTTTAGGCGGCTTTTGCAGATTCTTTTTCCTTTTTTTCTTATCCTTTTTCACAAGGGAAACAGGATAAACAACCGCCTCTTTTACTTCAGATTCTTCTTGTTCTAGATTTTCTTCAGCAAAAGTTTCAACAGCCTCAACAGTCTCCTGTTCCTCCTCATTGCCGCCCAATTCATTAAGCAATGCCTCCCTTTCTTCTGGTGACGGTTCTTTTTTCCCACGCTCAAAATCAGAAATTTTTCTTGCAGGGATACCAACAATTTTCCCAAGAGCCACCTGAGATAAATTCATTTCCTTTCGTTTTTCAGATAACATTTTTCCATCAAAATTGATTTCAGCTTCACTCTTCGTTTCATTTGTCACATCCTCTATCTGATTTTCAGATTGAGAAAGATATTTCAAATCCATTTCTTTAATACTCGATAATTGAACAGATGGAAAACTTTGATTCGTTCTAAAATAAAGTACGCCTTTTTTTACTTTATAAAATTTTTTCAGTGCGGCTTCTTTAGTGATTGGCTTTTTTGATTCAATCGGTTCTCGAATCACTTCACCATTTGATAACTTAAAAATCATTTCATAGTGTAGTTTTTCTTTCTTCAATACGCCCACTTTCCACGCTCCTTTCTGTTATAAAAAAGAGAACCTATTATTTAGGCTCTCTTTACTCAAAATATTCAGCATACACAATAAATCGATTCGGTGTTTTATACGCAATTTCACAAGTTATTAAAGTTAAAATTGGCTTTTCACTTTCTTTAAATACCTTTGCTCCTTCAGTATTTTTCACTACTTCAGTACCAGTCACTTTATATTTATAGGTTTCTCCTGCTTCCTTAACATAGATAACCATGCCTTTAGTTACCTGATTCAAATTACTAAAAAGGATATTCGAGTTTTCTTTCACATTATGACTAAGCAGCACATAATTTCCTTCACCAGCTTTTTGATTTTCAAAATAGGTGGTTGCTCCATACATTAGATTTTCTGCTGTCGTTCCCTGAAGGATTGGCACATTTAAATCAATATTTGGAATTTCTACTTCAGCTACTACATTCTCTTTTACTTCCTGCAACAAGCCTTCATTCTCTTTCAAATCGGCTATGGTAGGACGTGTAATTTCATCCTGTATTACTTCCTGCTCCTGCTTCTTTTTAAACGCTGTATTTTCTACGATAGGTTTTAGATCAGTTTGTGTTCTTCCTCTAGCAACCTCTAAAAGTTTATTTTGATTTTCAAAAATCACCTCATATTTATATTGAGAAGAAAAATACATTCCTGCTGCAACGGAAAGAATAGCAACAATCAAAATAACCAAAACCGCATTATCTTTTAACCACCACAACACCTTATTCATCTTTCTTTTTTCCTGAAAAATAGAAATTAATTACTAGAGAAACAATGACTGAAACTGCCGCAGAGATACCAATTACTTCACCAGTACCGCCCAGCGCTGTATCTGGAATTTCTTTCGGTTCTGGCTCTTCTGAAGAAGTTGTAACTGTAGAACTACTTGTTTGTGACGGTTCAGGTTCAGAGCTAGGTTCTGGTACAGGAACAACTTCCAGCGGATTTGAAACAAGATTCGTTTCTTGAACTGAATTATCAATCATTACACTAGCAACATTTACAAGTTCCTCCGTTGATTCCACATCCTCATTCACTTTTGCTTGAATATACAAATCATAGGTTTCACCTGATAAAGGCATTTCTTCTAAGAATGTTTCTGAAGCAGCATAAGTCACTGTATGTGCTCCTTCATCATAATTAATGTCAGCATTACTTTCACCAGTAAACCAAGCTTTTTCATATGATACTTGTTCAGGCAATTTGTCCGACATTGAAAATTGTGAATATCTTTCCAATAAGTCTACACCTAAAGTGTGTACTTTTTGGCTAACCTTATAGGTGACAACTTGCCCTTTTCCAACCGTTTCACCATTTATTGAACTATCCTCATTTTCAACATCTACAATATCTTTGATAGGTTCTTCAGGTACTGCTGTAAACAACGTAGCACTTGAAAATGAGTTCCAAACGGCTGTACTTCCTTTTAATGTTCCAATTCGAAATTTCATTTCTGAACCTGATACTTGAAAACTAACCGTATTTCTTTTGAAAGTATCAAGCCCTAATCTATCAGAAAAGTTCCCTGAACCTCCTGCATAAACTTTACCTTCAGAATATTTATTATCCATTTCAATCACATTTGAATCATCTGTAATATAGGTTTTCATCCCTTCAGCTTGATTCAAATAAGCTACATATTCATTTGCAGTTTCTTCAGCAGGAGCCTCTTTACCAGAACCATTTAATGAATTAAACCCGATAAACGAATCACCTTCGAGATCAACTTTTGTTCCATCTTCATAGAAGAGCTTTAAATCTGTATCAATTTGATTAATAGAAAGATACCAATAGCCACTAAAAAGATTGTCAGAAATAATCAACACATTTTCACCAGTGTCTTTTTTAATCATACTATGATAATTCATCACTCCATATATTTTCTCACCTTTATAAGTACCTACATATCCGTAATCTACATTTACAATCGTCTCTTTAGTAAGATTAGAAAAAGTAATCCGAGTACATCCATATTCAGTTAAAAATGAAGTAGCCGGCACAACTTTTGACACATCGTCAAAGTGTTCAACAACATCATTTTTGTCTGATGTAGTAACTGTAACTTTCGGTTTCTCCTTCAAATCTTTTTCAATAATTAAATTATTAGTTGCAGAAATCAAAGGATTTTCTCTATCCACTTTCACTGTTTCTGCTGCTACTGAAGTCGGATTGGTGATAACAAATCCAAGTACAGCCGTACAAATAAATAATGTTCCTAATGTTTTTTTCAAATCTTTCCCTCTTTCCTTAATATAAATTTCAAATTACATTTCTTCCAACTGACCGTTTACGACCTTCCACTCAAACCATTCTGAAAAATCCTGCTTGAATCCATTCACACTATATTTATCCTGTAACATTGCTTCCGCTTCATCTGCTGGGTCAAGATAAGTGGGTTTGTCTTTCGGTCTAGCATATGCGCCTACCCATTGAATAAAATCACCTTCAAACATGCCATCAACAATAAAGCCTTTTTTATCTAGTAATTGCCTTGCCTCTTCTTTTAATCTTTCCCTTGTTTCTTCATCCATTACCTTATTCCTCTTCATCTTTCATAAAAATTTTTCTTTTCTCTTCAAACAATTTGAGAAACTGTACCTTATTAACACCGCTGCAATAAAGCCTTTCATTAATTATTCGTTCAGATTTTTTTAAAAAACCTCTTTTGTAAAACAGATAGCCAAACATGTTATATTGCTTATCACCAGATAAATTTCTACGATATCTTCCTTCAACAAAAATAGACGTTTTTTCTGATAACTGATATTCAGCAACAAATTCACGTTTTACATTGAACTTCACATTAGACAAACCGAGCGTTTTAAAAATCATTTCCTCATGCTTTTCAAAATAAATAGTATCTTCCAAATCATTTTCTGTTTCAGCAACAAGAAATCCATGTTCTTCTAGCATTTCTACTACATCTACCTTCAGATACCTATTTAAAAATTTGCTACGAGGTTTAAAAATAGGAGTAACCATCAAGGCTCCTCCTTTCTCTCGAATTTACAGTAATAATCAGCGTATTGCTCATGGAATCCTTCAATTAAATCATCTAAACCCTTTGCAATCATTTCTTCCGAACAGCTTATTGCTAAATAAGCATACTCACCAAAATATGAATCATTCTCTTTAAAATAGACCGCCGCTTTATGCCTCTCCATTTCAAGAATCATTTCATAACTTTCTGGAAGAAGTCTTTCAACTCTCATTTCCTTCTGCAACTTCACACGTTCTATGTGCCGCCATACAAAGCCCAATAAATCTATTACTTGATTTGATTTACCAAAGGCTGATATAAAACGAGTTCTTCTTGCCTCCCTTGCAAAATCTTCTAAAACTTTTACATCTGGACTTCTTTTATTTCTCTTCTTAAATGAAAAATAGAATAATTCACATGCTTTCTTTTCAAACGAAAATATCTGCTCTTCACGTTCGGAAAATTCTCTTATCTTAAAACGTGTTGCAAACATACTTCTCATACCTTCCATATATTGAGAAACAAATTCTTCTTGAGATAACTCTTCTCCCATAGCTTCTAGTTTTTCTAGCAAGCTCAACACCTCCTTTTTTCCAAAATAAAAAAAGTTAGAAAGGATAGGCATATTCCTCTTCCTCTATAACTTCATCCATTTCTTTAGAAAGTCCAAAAGATTCTTTCACATATTTTTTTATATCGTTTAGATCAGAATCACTCATTAATAATTCTTTTGTATCCGTACAAACCATTTCAATCATTTCATAATGCTTGTCTTTAAGTTCGGCTACCTCAATTCGTTCCCTCAGTTCATCCGTACCAATCAAATTATCAATAACTTTTATCATTTTTAAGGAAGGAGCTAAATAATTAGTCAGCCAACGAAGCGTTTTTTCAATAGACGGCTTCTCACCTTTAACTGATAATTTCAATCCTTTCATTTTATCAATAACGTTATACCACGCCTGACAAAACACTCTATGACCATTTTTTATTTCGTATACGGATAAGGATTCATTAATCAACTCTTTTACAAGAAAATCAAGACTTTCACCTGAAGACAAAAAATATTCCAAAAACAGAAAGGCTTTCTCATCAGCTAATCGGATTTCATATCGATTTTTCACTCGATATTTCAAACGAGCCTCTTCTACAGATATTTTTTCTTTTCTAGCAAAATCATAGTCTTTTTGATAAAAGCAAAAATGGAGCGGCGATTGACGACTTCCAAAATAGAGCGTTAAACCTTTGTTTATCCATTTTTTATTCTCCCATGACATCCCACCTCTATCATCAAAATTTTTGAATGACGTAGACACTAAACCAGATTCCATTTTATTCTTCAACAAATGAAGGTCAAAATTTTCTTCACCACTGACTATTAATTCATCTAATGCAATATCTATTCTAGTAACCTTTGTATCTACCAAAACGCCTCGACCAAACAAATCATCTTCATACAGCGACCAAAAAAATTCAGTCCAAGTTCTTTCATTGTCCTCTTCAAAAATTTGTTCCAGTTGTCTACAGCCCTCACCTGACAAATCAATCATAGTTCCCATATTCACATCTTGTGGATTTCTAAAGATACGAATACTTCCAAAATAGAACGTCTCAGTATATTTATAAAATCCTCGTTGTTCATGCACAAACCAATTCATATCCATATGCAATATTTTTGAAATAATCGTTTCTACATCATGAGTTTTAAATCGGATACGTAAGAAATCAATCTTTGCCTCTACAGAAGCTGTGCCACCGCACATATTAAATACTTCTACAATTTTAAGCTCTAATTCATCAGATACGCTTTTCTTATCTGATTCAATTTGACTAATCATTGGTCTTGAAACACCTACGGTGTCAGCAAATTCTTTTTGAGACAGCTTCATTTCTTTCCTAAGCCTCTTAACATCAATTCCTCTCATATATTTCCACCTAACGAAAAATAACAAGTAGTGTTTAAATACTATCGGTATAGAACATTGATAAATCAAGTCTTTTTTTAAGAGGTAACCAACTTCTCAAAAAAAGGTAACCAATTTTCAAACACTCAAAATCCTTACGCACCATAGTTTCAAAGCAACTTTCTATATGCTGTTATTTTATTTCTACCCCCATATTATAGATTGGGGGTTTTCACAGGTGAGGAGGCGCACAGCGCCCCCTCACCTGTAGAAGTCTGAAGCTGCGCCTTAATCGGCACAGCACAAGTCCTGCACAGCAGGCTTGCCATCCTTCTTGTTTCATCCAAATTTTTACATTCCCTAAGAATACTTAGCAACAATCATTTTTACAATTCTTGTTTGTTCAGCATTTTTCGGCTCTAAACCTCCCCAGCCTCTATCGTAATCAACTACTTCTTCACCTGTTTCCGTATCAATTAAAGTGAGATTACTGATACGTCCTCCTTCAATACCAAAATTGCTGGGCATTTCAAACACACGAATTTTGTACTCATATTTTTCAATTCTTCCAGATTCCCACATAAAAGCGTATCTCCTCCTATGAAAATTTATCTAAAATCAAATTCACCGTTTTGTTTTGTTCTAACGTTTTTGGTTTTAAATCTCCCCAACCTTGCGCATAACTTACAACTTTTTCACCTGTTACAGAGTCAATTAAGGAAAGAGCTCTAATACGTCCCCCTTCAAGACCAAATTTATTGTATGTGTTAAACAACAGAACCACATACTCATACTTTCCGATTACTCCACATTCCCACATAAAATTTTACCTCCTAGCGAATTTTTTCTAAGTTAACTCTTATGAGATAATTGAACTAGACAAACTATCAGTTGCCTCAATGATAATCGTGTCTTCATCGTTTACTCTCTACTAAAAATTGAATACCAGCAACCGTAAAATCTAATTCTTCCATTTAGAAAAACTTTCGAAAAACTTAGAATCCTCTTTTTCTTTTTCAAGGTTTAATTTTCTGATTACTTCATCCAAAATTAAGGTTTCATAAATTTCTTCTTCAGCAAAGTACCTTTCAACACTTAAAATATCAATTTCACTTTGAGAAACATTCAACAATTTTCGGTACCCTTCCGATTCATAAAAAAAGGTATCAAAATGCTTTTCAACAGAATAAGTAATCCCAAAATGATTACTAGCTTTCGAAAAAACACAACTCTTGATTCTCTCAATCATTTCATCTTTGTAATACACTTTTTACTATCCTTTCCTACAGAGATTTTTCTTAACCTACATTCAAAATCACTTGTTTCTTTGTTTTTCTATTCTGACAAGTAACCTCAGTCCCATTTTCTTCAATGACAAACCAATTAGCCCCATTTACTCTAATACAGCCGCCAAAATAAGCAGATAATGCTTCTTTGATTTTTCTTGTTGGCTTTTTTCCTCTAACTTTTTCCATCATCATTACCCTCCATTTTTTTAATTTCTACAAGTCCATTCATTAATTGCAGCATTGCTTCAGTAATCCCTTTTAAATGTTTATCAGAACAATTTTTGCTCTTCTCCTTCAGTAAAATTAATTGTTCATTGATTGTTTCTTCAACATCAGACAACGATTTTTGATCAGAGTTCACCTTAATAATCATTAAGTTAATACCAAGCATTCGGGCATTCAAAAATGACTGTTTTATCAATTCATCGCCGTCTTTTCCATAACAATTCACTTCTACAACTTTCACAATCCATTCCTCCTAAACTATAGTCAACATATCTTTTCCAACATGCAATTCATAACTAATTCCTCCATGATAATAAGGAAATACTTTTTCAAAACGTTCATCGGAATATCGTTTTTGAAAAGTCACTAAAAAGGGATTTCCTTCCTCCAAATCAATAACTTCAACTTTAAAGTTATTATTAATTTTCCTAAAAAAGAGATTCCCATCTACCTTTAACATGAACTCATATTTATTTTCGTACTTGTCAAGAATCACTACACATTCCGAGCACAGATATTTATGAGATACAATTTCATCTTTGCTTACCTCAAAATATTTTGTTTCAGCATTTCTTTCAAAATCATTAAACAGCTCGTCCCAACTAAAACTACAGAAATATAAAATAACAAAACTCCCGATTACCAAAAAGAAACCTAGAATTAGATACACAAAAATGGCGACCAATGCAGAAATTACAACTGCGACCCCCACCAACAAAAATATCTTTTCAAATTCCTTTCTTTTTCTTTCAAACTCTTCAAACGTATATTTTTCTTCAGTTATTTCCACCCAATCCTCCTACTCTATTTACATCTAAGCAGCTTCACTAAAATCCATTTCAATCATCTTATCGATTTTTCCAAATTCTTCTAAGAATTTATAATGTTTCGGAACAAGCGGACTATAAAACTCCCTCGGCACACTTGACCCATCGTCAACATAACCGCGCCCTTTAATTTTTTTATTAAAGAAAGGCTTATTTTTGTTTTCATCACCAAAAACCATGTGATATCCGATTGGAGCCAATTTTCCAACCGTAACCCTGAACATCAAATTATCACGAATACCCCCGCCAAGATATTGACTATCTGGACGTTGCATAGCTAAAATCAGAAATATCCCTGCTTGTCGTGCTTTAAGAACGATTTGTTGAATAGGCTTCATTATTTCTGCTTGTGCTTGATAATCCAAAGCACTGAAAAATGCCACCCACTCGTCAACAACGATAAAATGAGGCGGCATGTCATAATAAGCATAGTTTTTTCCTGAAACATAGTTGGGAAGTGACTTCATGTATCTATAACGTTCTTCCATCAGCTTTACGCCGTTTTCCAAGCAACGTTTAATCGGTTCAGGTGTTTTTCCATAATGAACATGACCTTTAAAGGCAGGAATTGTCGCAAGGTCGGCTAAATCAGCATTTTTCGGGTCACAAACATCCACTGTTCCCACAGTCATAAATGCTTTTATTAGCGAGTAAAGAAAATATGACTTTCCGCCGCCAGTTCCTCCTGCAACCAACATATGAGGCGTTTCATTAAAATCCCACACAAGCCCATTCATTAACTTTATGCCGTTTTCTGTCACTTCCACTTCATCAATAGATATTCGATTTCTTATTACATCCGTCAACAAGTGATAGCTAATGTAACCAAAATCCCTTTCCTCCTCAACTAAATCAGCTAACATCATTTCTTCTAGTGTTTTTCCCATCGTCAAGAATTTATCATGAAATTTTCCTCCGTCAGTAGGAAAAGAAATTTCAGTCATAAATTTTGACCTTTTATAATAAACTTTTGGCAGCTTATACTTTTGTTTTTTTGAGTTAGTACCATTCTTTTTTTCTTTCGTTTGAACAAAGTTATTTGAGATCAAAGAATTAGCAATTAATTGCTTATGAAAAACTCTCAAAAAGAAACCTGCATTAATTTTTGAATGCTGCATGAAAAGTGCAACTATCACATTAGCAAGTAATAAAATAATCAGTTGAAGAGCTACAGGAAAGATAAAGACTTTCCAATCCGAAATTTCTGAAGATTGAAAAGCCATTATCAGTGGAAAGAGCTGCAAATAGCCTAATACAAACATTCCAATTATAAAAGGAGATAGCAAAGCAATATGATACTTCAGATAGGCGTTCCTATGTCCGTAACGTATCCTTGCACCTCGATATTTAAATAATTTAGTCACATTTACTCCTTTCTAATATCTGAAAGAAATGCTTCTACTTCTTGTTCACAAAAGCTGTATTGCTTGTTAAAAGCGTTATTGACACATTCAGGAGTAATTACAGAACCGTCTGCAAACCATTCACTAAACGTATCAGAGACAATAGAAAAGCCCTGTGTGATAAATCTATCGCACATGGCTTTCAGTTCCTTCAATTGTTCTTCAGTAAATAACGAATCAAATTTATGCAACTTTCCTAAATCGTCTTTGATTCGTTCGTCATAATGCTTATACCACCACGCCTCAATTTGAGGTAAAGTACGAAACATCATTACTTGCCAACCCCTTCAGGTTTATTTTTTTCAGATGTTTTCGCTTCAGCACCGACTTTTTTAATTCCTGCTGCACGAATTTTATACGCCTGTTCTGAACGCCAAATTTCTTTTCCATCACGTCCTGTTGTTGAATAATTATTTTGCCAAACAGTAGCTGTCACATGTTCTAACAGTTCTACTTTGTCTTCATATTCAAATTTACTCAAATCAAAATCTGCCGGAACCGAAATTTCTACGTTGTCCTTAATTTGACTAGAATATAACATAACGACAATTTCATCTACTGTTGTTGTGTATGATTTCGATTCAGAATCATAGACAAATTTTTCCTCAAAATCTAAAAATTCCAAGTTTCCAAAAGTACCTTTTACATCTACCTGCTTAATACAATTTTTTTCAAAAGTTAATCCCATATTTTTTTCTCCTATCCTACTACTTCTAATTTTTCAGCATCAACTACCAGATTCATTGCTTTTTTACCACTCCAATTATTCGTAGTCGCTTGAATACGAATCTTAGGAGCAATCAAAGAAATTTCTTGTTTTCCTTCAAAAACCACTGAATTTTTTAAACCTGCAACTATAATTTCAAAATCCCTTTGTTCTTTTGATGAAGCTGTAAACACACGCCCCCTATCTACCACTTGACCATTTTCATAGACATTCATTTCACGAGTAAATACTGCTTTAATTTTCTTTCCTAATGCTTCTTGTTTTACTGCAACTTCTTGAATAACTTTTGCCATTTTATTTCCTCCAGATTTTATTTCATATTTTTTGTAATATGGATAATTTTGTTCAATTCCTCTCGAACATTATTTATCCAATCGTCATGCCTTTCATTAAAAAGTTTTTCTAAATAACTTACTTCCATTCCTAATTCAGAATATTCCATTTCAAATAGTTCAGTTGCACCCATACAGCTTGCAGAAGTTAACATTCCTATATCTTCCTTTATCTCATGAATATTCCATTCATGAACTTCTACATCAATACCAGACAAACGAACAATTTGGTCAATCTCATTAAACAGATTATTTTCAAAATCACCCCATGCCTCTTGTAAATCTTCGGCATTTTTAATTAAATTTCCTGACATATCTATCTCCAATCTATAATTTTTCGATAAAAATAAGCCTATGCAGGTTATCAAAAATTACTATAGCATTCCTCCTAAAATTTCATTTTTTTCTTTATTTACTTCAAATCTATTCTCATAAAAAATAGCTGCATACCTCTTCTATTAGTGTCTTATGCTTTTTGTATCTCCCATGAGAATTGATTTTTAATTCTATATTTTAAGTGTTGAAATTATTCATCTACATTTTTAGCACGTATGCTTCATTCATTAATATTCAAACACTTTCTATTATTTACCCACTCAAATTTAAGATTTTAGGTCTCAACACGCTCCCTCAATTATGAGATCATCGCACTATCACCGTTCCGTTTTCGCAGCTCTTCACCGCTCAGGCATTATCGGTTGTTCAGGATTCTTTATCAGTCAAGTACACCTGCTTACTATTACTAGGCTCACAAGTTCCATGTAGTACCATCAGCGCCTTTCAATAAAGACGACTACAGTTTTTATAAATGGTGCTGCAACCAACCAAAAGTGAAAAATTTGCATTTTTTCTTATATCCCTTATACTGAAACTACCACATTTCGCAAGAGGGAAACCTTTTGTAGAGGAGTACCAGATGATTAGATTCTAACCTCGAAAGAGTAAGTCCTCTAATCAGCCTACTGGTATTCCTTATTTATTTTTCAAAGAGCATTAAGGCAATTCAGCCTTATCAGAATACCCATATCTATTTCATATAGATACTCTCATAAAGAAAAATTGCTATTCATTTTTTCTTTTTTAACTCCACTTTTTTCTTTGGACTTTCCTTTTTACTATCAGGAATTGATACAGACCATTTCAAATATTCAATGGTAAGAAAAATCACAACTATTATCGCCATCACCCACCACAACCAATCTGCAAAAATTCTAATTATTATTGACACTTTTTCACTAATAATTTTCAACATCCTTTCTTGTGTGGAGTGGTTGTTATTCTTCATTACTTTCTTCGTACATTTCAAATCTTATTTGCTCAATCTCATATCGAACTGTTGCAACTACATCATCAGCATTTTCAGCATTCATTTCTCTAATTTTTTCAATCAGAATCTCTTTTTTTCTCTCAATAGTCCTATTCATTACCTACTTCCTTTCTTAGTGTGGAGTGGTTGCTACTCTTCATCTTCTAAAATAAGTTGTATACAGTTTCTTAAAACCAATTTTCTTATAGAAATCATTTGCAGGTAAATCATAGTAACAAGATAGTTCTATGTTCTTACATTTGATAACTAAATTACTAAGCACCAGTTTTGAGAATCCTCTTCCCCTGTACTCTTCTTTTATAAAGAGATTATCAATATAAATACATTTTTCATTCTTGACTACATCAGAATCTTTGAAATAGTATTCTAGGATTCCTACTGCTTCACCCTCATACTTTATAATGTATCTGTTGTAATCATTATTTAAGAAATACTCTAAGACATCCTGACTACTATAATTAAGAGCCATTTCATCTACAAAACCAAGCTTTTCAGCATAGGCGGCATGATATTGAATCAAATCTACTTTCATTTTTGAGAAATCAGCAAAATTTTCATCTTTAACTGAATAAATTCTTTCTACAATTATTTCAAATCCCAATTTATCACTCCTTATTTACTTTCCTCATTCAGAAACATAGATAGTTCCGTCAGAATTATAACGAACGCTCAAACCTGCTCTGCTAGTGTCTCCATACCCTTCAGAATAAAAAATGTAGTTAACTTTCGTTTCAGGGTCAATATAAATTACCGCTTTTTCACTTAGACCTTTAGAGTTCGAATCATTTTTACATCCATTCATCAAAAACATTGTTCCTGCAAACAGAAATACAACAATCATTTTTTTCCACTTACTTTTCATCAATTTCCACCTTTCTATTTTTGACAATAGAAAAAGGACACTCTTACAGAATGTCCTTAATCTTAATTATTTATTTTTACTAATCACTAAAAAAGATTAGATTATCCCACATTCATATCAACACTACCCAATCGCCCAGAGAGAGCCTATCAGCTAAGTGAATTGATATATACGGTGTACTTTACTAGTCACCTTATAGACGTTCATAGGCTACTCTACATCGCCTCAAAAAGACTTACAATCATTCTATAGAAAAAAAATCTTCCTTGCATTATTTCATCAACTCACTTAAAATAAAAGTGTCTAGTTTTTAACTAAGTGTTTGCGAAATGGAACTTTATTTTCTTTTCGTGAATGCTTTTTTGTTTATTAATTAGGTAACATTATGTTTCCTTAATTACATACTATACTACGTTTTGTAGTTTGTCAACACTTTGTTTACTTTTTTTGATATAATTACTAAAGAATGTCAGAGGAGGATTTAAAAGTGTTTAAAGACAGATTACTAGAGCTACGAACAGCTCAAAATTTAACTCAACAAGACCTCGCTGACAAATTAAATGTTGTTAAACAAACTGTTGGAAGTTGGGAACGAGGAAGAACTGAACCGTCAATAGAAAGTTTGAATAGCCTAGCTGCTGCTTTACATACAACTACTGACTACCTGACTGGAAAATCAGATTTTACAGAACCTGATGAAAAATTAGTTGAAGCTAGTATTCGTTTAATCCATCCCGAAAATAATCCTATTTTCGCAGAAATTGTTCAAGATTTAACTTTGTTAAATAATGATGAATTATTACATATTCATGCTTTGATAAAATCTTATGTTGCACAAAAATAAAAAAAAGCTGAAATTACTCAGCTCTTTTTTTTATGGTTTCTAAAACTCTTAAAAAATGAATAATGACAGCTGGGTCTTCTGTCTCAATTATGAGTTTTATTAACTGCTCCTTTTTTTCACGCATAACATCCACCGCCAAAAAGTAATTATAGAAAGTGCTATATCATAAACGGGTCTGATTACAATAGTTTATAGTTATTTTCTAATGTTTTTTTTACAACGATTTGTTATACTACAATACAGATTGATTAATAAATGGAGCAAGAAAACATTGTGCAACGAATGCTTTCTTGCTTTTTTCAATGGTAGAATTAAATTATACTCCTCCAACAAATCCAAGAGTGACAATTCCCCACAAAGTAGTTAGAAACATTATCTCACCTCTTTCTAATAGTATGATTACAATTTACCAGATTAGCTAAAATATAGATATACTTTAAAGTAAGATTTTCAATACAGCAAAATTTAACCCTAATTTCTCTTATAATCAGAAAAAAACATGTGTTTTATTATAATTATTTGCTATAATGCAAAAAAGGAGGTGGAAGCACTGAAAACAGGAGATTTATTTCGTTTTTTCAGATTAAACAACAAGCAAAAACAAAAAGAACTCTTAGATACTAATGTTTCTACTTATTCAAGAATTGAAAACAATACTAAAGCTGTGAACATAGAGGAGTTCAACACTATAACTGATAGATTATCAATAACCTCTGAAGAATTTATACGTATGTCTGATTTAGATAAAAAGCAAAATGACTTCATTTCACTTTTCAGATATTGTTCTGAACATCCTAAAAACAATGAAAAGAAAAAAAGGCTTCTTTCTCACTACTACAACAAATCAATAGAGAAATTAAATTTAAGAGAGCTTAATAACTACATAGCAATTAAATTAATGTTTTGTGCGATTTATGAAGAAGTAGAAGATATTACAGAAGAGGAAAAAGAGTACATTTGCACTTACATCGAAAAAAGAACATTTTTAACACACTACGATTACAATCTTTTATTAAATGCAAGTGCAAGGTTCAATAAGCAACAAGCTAAAAGAATTGTAAAAAAAGCTATTCCTGTCAAAAATGAACTTGAAAGATCACACAAGACTATAATTTTTGCTTACAATGTTATGAGAAATATCATAACTATGCTTATCTACAAAAATGATTATGAAACTGCTGAAAAATACATTGCAATGACAAAAGAACAACCTGTTAATTCATCTAACTACGAACAAAGAATGAACATAGAGTATCTTCACAACTTAGTCCAATATCTAAAAACTGGAAAAAAAGAATATTCTGAAAAAATTACACGATACATCAGAACATTAGAAGATTTAGGACTAAATGAAACTGCAAAAGTAGTTGATGAAGAATATGAATATGTTATAACGAATAAAGGAAAAGAAGTAGAGTTAGGTGGCGGGAACCATCCTATCAGGCATATAAAAGAAAATTGATTAGTTATTACTACATGTTTAACTTTCTATAATATTCTCTTTTTGATGGGGACAAGCAAAAAAATCAAAGCAAAGAGCACTATCTATTTTTTCTTAGATAATGCTCTTTGTTTTAATTTCATTTTCATTCTAGTGAGAACATTTTTGAGAACAATAACTACTTTTTGGTTCCCTATGCACAAAACAAGACTTTCAAGAATGCTGTTATTACAGCTTTTTACTTATTACTTACACCTTTTCTGAACTCATATGAAAACATCTCCATTGAGAATCCTCCTTTCGCACCAGACGAATCTGGCGGTCAGCGTAAGCTTTTATATCTTCATGATCATGAGTAATCATCAAAATAGCTTTTCCATGATCATGAGCGTTATGCCGCAGCAGGCGATAGAATTCATTACGTGATTCTTCATCCATACCAGTTGTTGGCTCATCTAGGATAAATAAATCCGGGTCAGTAGCAAAAAGCCTCGCTAAGCTAATTCTCTGCTTTTGTCCTCCAGATAGTTCACCAATACGTTTATGGCGCATATTCCACATTCCTACAGCCTTTAAAGCTTTTTCTACATGGAGATGATCCTTTTCACTCAGCGGCTTAAACCAGCGCTTTCTAGGAAAACGGCCAGAACGTACCAGCTCCAAAACGGTACTAGGGAAGCCTGCGTTAAACGAAGCAATTT
This sequence comes from Enterococcus sp. LJL128, assembly GCF_056924295.1. NCBI lineage: Bacteria > Bacillati > Bacillota > Bacilli > Lactobacillales > Enterococcaceae > Enterococcus > Enterococcus sp. LJL128. The sequence goes on from NZ_JBXPBP010000006.1 coordinate 55,683, forward strand.
GCTGAGGAATATAGCCCATGCTGATTTTTTCTCCGTCCGCATTTTTGTCCGCTAAAGTAATCGTTCCACTAGTTGGTTTAAGCAGACCGAGTGTACTCTTTATCAATGTCGATTTAGCTGCACCGTTTTCCCCTGTCAAAATGACAAACTCCCCTGGGTCAACATAATAAGAAACATCCTCCAGCACAGGCTCGTCATCATAATAAAAGGTCAAATTTTTCACATCAATATAGTGCATACCCCTGCTGCACCTCCTTTTCGCTTCAAAGTTTGGGACATAACAAAGGTCCAAACTCCTCTTTTTCTAAAATTCGAATAGACTGCTGTACAAAAACAGCTTTTTTCGGAAATAAGCCGAACTTTCTTTAAAATTTGTAAAGTTGTTCAGAAAAAATCCTTCTTATTGCTAAAAAACACAGTGAGGTACGAACTGCTTTTGAATAGTATCTATCTGGTTCTCAAAGCTTAACGCTTCTGTCCCGGTCTTTCAATCATTTCTTTATTTTGTTTCTATCCGTTTAGCGGATACTCTTTTTCAAGGCAGCAAGATTTTCCTGCATAACAGATAGATAGTCTTTCCCATCTTTCTGCTCATCTTCAGTCAGACTTTCCAATGTTTGTAAAACAGACAATTCCACACCTGTTTCATTAGCCAATGTTTCTGCTACCTTGGAAGAAGCAGTCGCTTCAAAATAGATTACCTTTACTTGGTGTTCATCGATGAATGTTTTCAACTCTGCCAACCGGCTTGGCGAAGGCTCCTGATCAGGAGAGATACCAGAAACTGATTCCTGTGTTAAGCCATACTGCTTAGCCAGGTAGCCAAATGCAGCATGCTGCGTGATAAATGTTTTGTTCTCAGCATTGGCAAAAGCAGTTTTATATTCTCCATCTAAGGCTTTCAGCTTTTCAATATAAGCGGCAGCATTTTTTTCGAATACAGTTTTTTTATCTGGGTATTTTTTTACTAATCCATCGCGAATTTCCTCAACTTCTTTTTGTGCCAAAACTGGATCAAGCCAAACATGAGGGTCAAGCTCATGACTATGATCATGTCCTTCATGAGCTGCGTCTTCTTCGTGATCATAGTCGTGGTCTTCTTCACTGCCTTCCATCAAATCAATCTTCTGACTTGCTTCTATGACAGCTACCTTCTTTTGATCTACGTTATTAAGAATATCTTCTGACCAAGTCTCAAACTCTTTACTATTGTATACAAAAACATCCGCATCAGAAATTCTCGCAATATCCTTTGCACTAGGCTCAAAGTCATGGGCATCTGTTCCAGAAGGAATAAGCAGTTCCACAGTCCCTTCATCACCCACTACCTGACTAGCGAAGTCATACATCGGATAGAAAGTAGTCATTATCTTGATGCCGTTCTCATTCGTTTCATTGGAAGATGCTGTTTTCGAGTTTCCACATGCACTCAATAAAAGCAATGAACCAACTAACAGCATACCGATACCTGTACTATATTTCAAAAATTTTCTCTTCATCATCTCTCTCCATTCCGATTTATTTAGACAAATCGTAATTTTTACGATTTAAGAGCAAGAACTACTTTATCAGAAGAAAAAAAATTCGTCAAGACAAACATAGAAATTTTCTATGTTTATTTTTTAGATTAAGAATCTATAAGAATAAAAAGCGAAGGATTGTGTCGGAAAACACTGCCCTTCGCTTCACATTTTATTTACTACTTCAATGTCCGAACAAGGTAAACCTCATCACAAAAACCTTTTAAGCCATTATAAATTCTTTGAGCCCGCGATTTTTTATCACACAATGCAAATACAGTAGGGCCGCTACCGCTCATTAATGCTGCATCAGCACCAAATTTCAGCATCCGATCCTTAATCTGCTGGACAACGGGGTATCTTTGAATGGTCACTGATTCCAGTGCATTGCCAATTTGTTCAGTCATTTTTTGATAATCCTGTGCCAGTACCGCATCTTTCAATCCCTTGATATCTGGATGCTGAATACTATTAAAGGAAAGACTGCCAAAAATAGAGGCCGTTGAAACACTCATTTTGGGTTTTACTAATACAACCCAGCATTGCGGCATTGGCGGCAGTTTCTCAATTTTCTCACCTCTGCCAGTAACAAATGCAGTACCGCCTTCAATACAATACGGGACATCTGAACCAATCTCACTGCCTAGCTCTGCCAATTCTTGATTGGTTAATTCCAATTGCCATAATCGGTTTAAACCTCGAAGAGCTGCTGCGCAGTCGCTGCTGCCGCCTGCTAATCCTGCTGCTACAGGAACCTGCTTCTCAATGTATATTCTGACACCTTCTTGAATCGATAGTCTCCGCTTCAGCAGTTCTGCCGCTGCATAGACATGATTTTTTTTATCTAGAGGAATAAAAGAATTGTTTGATTCCAAAATAATTCGATTCTCCGGCAGTGTTTCGAAAATCAGCCGATCAGCTAAATCTACACTCGCCATAACCATCTCTAATTCATGATAGCCGTCTTCTCTCTTATATAATGCATCCAGCCCTAAGTTTATTTTCGCTGGCGCTTTTTCAATTATCTCCATTTCCCCACCTATTTCTCTGCATTGCCATCCTGTCGTACAATCCTTTAAAATTCTAACATATGTTTTTACCGAAGTACATATGAAAAACACCAGGATATAGATAGAAGACGCTGCAAACAAAAAAAGCCAAGCAAGACAATGACCTGTCCTGCTTCGCTTAATTTGTTATATTCAGACAGCTTCACCGAGAAACTCGATTTCTACAGTGCGTGTCAACACATCTGAATAGCTATAAGAAACTCGTTCAAATGAGTTTTCATCTGGATCTAAGTCTACAACAAAAACAGATGGATATGTTTCAGTTAAAACACCCGTACGTTCTGTTTGCCGTTTTCTCCCCGTTTGCGCAGTCAATGTTATTTTGCTGCCAATACGGCATTCCAAATCTTTCTTTATTGAAGCTAAAGTTGTTGGCATTACATTCACCTCAGAAAACATTATAGCTTATATAGAGGAAAATATCAAGTTTACCATAGCATAAAAATAATTGCAACTACTTCTACCTTAATTATTTTTTTATCATTTTTCTTTTTATTTTCTAATCATAAATCAATGATTTAATTTTTTTCTTCGCTCGATCATAGGCACTCCTAACTTTTACCTGCTGAACGGAATAATCTTCTGCAATCTCATTCAGCTCTTTTCCGTTCATATATTCTTCGAATGCAACCCGTTCGAAGGAAGATAAAATACTGGGAAATTCCTCCAATTTTTCTCTGATGATTAAATAGTCCAGCGTCTGGGATTCTTCAATCTGCATATGGTCAAAAAACGTTTCCCCCTGCGTGTCTATTTTCTGATCTAGTGAGACAGCAGACATGTCACTCTTTCGCTTATATGCGCACTGTTTTCTCACTAGGCTACGGATGTGGTTTTCAAAGTTAAGCTTAAAAAAATTGCCTATTGTTACATTATGCCCATCTTTATACTTTTCAATAGATCTGAAAAAAACAATCCGGCCTTCTTGAAGCCAATCCTCCTGATCAAACCCTTTCAAGTAATATTTTGTCTGCATTTTAAAGACTACTGGATGATACTTCCGATACAGCTGAGCAAATGCATCAAAATCTCCCTGTAATATCTTTTCGAACTGATTCACTTTATTCCCCCCTCAACTAAATAGTCTTTGACTTGTTGAAGAGAGCGTACCATTTTTCGATTTAAAATAAGAAGACAAAAAAAGAAGAAAATATATTTTGATAAATATTTTCTTCTTTTAGAGAACTTTTTATATTATTTGAATAATTTTTACACTTTATAAGTGAAAAGATCATTTTTTTACGTATTTTTATTATGCTGTCATTCTTTCTTATTAGACAAATCTTCCAAAACATCTGATAGTTTAGATAGCTGCTCCAGGCTCCACGGCGAGTTCCGCCTAAAACTCTGGAACTTAATGTCTGTAGCATGGATGGCGATTGTCCGCTCTGTTTTGCGAATCTGATCATACAGTTCTCTTGCTGACACTCGTAAGGCTCCTTTGGAGAATATCAGCCATTGCTCTGCTAAATCACTTGTAGCAACCGTTACTTGAGTCAAAAGATCATTTTTTTCTCCAGCAGTTCGCTCGATATAGCTGTCGGCAGTTTCATCTTCCTTTGTAAAAATAACCGTTAGCTGATATTTGCGGTAGCTTTGCTGAATGCCGGGCACTAGTTGTGCATCAAATACAACAATGATTTCTAAGCCTTCATATTTAGCATAATTAGACAACCGATGAAGCAATTCTTCTCTCGCATCTTCCAGCTTATTTTGATTCTTTAATCGGGCCAGCTCCGGCCAAGCCCCGATCATATTATAGCCGTCTACGATCAGTAACTGCTTTTTCACCTGCTCATCTCCCTACGCCTTCGGGTTTCTGCCCCGATATACTTCATACATCAGCAAACCTGCTGCCACACCGGCATTCAAACTTTGTACATGACCTGTCATGGGAATCGTCAGCAGCTCATCTACATCTTTGTATAGACCTTTACTCATACCACGGCCCTCATTTCCAATAATCAGAGCAATAGATCCTTCCGTATTCCATTGACGGTAATCTGTTCCCTTCATATCTGTTCCGAATATCCAGAATCCTGCTGTCTTCAAATCTGCAGCAGCCTGACTTAGGTTCGTCACTCTAGCTACTGGAACATGCTCTACAGCTCCTGTGGAAGCCTTGACAACCACTGAAGTAATTCCAACAGCTCGATGCTTTGGAATAATAATGCCATCTACTCCAGTCGCATCTGCCGTTCTCAAAATAGAGCCAAAATTATGCGGATCCTCCAAACTATCCAAAATTAGAAAGAACGGATTCGCTGTTTCAGTTTTTTCAAGCAGCTGCTCCAAAGAAAGGTACTCATAGGCTGTAACAGCCAAAACAATTCCTTGATGAACACCATGATCACTCAACGTATCCAGCTTAGACTTTGGTACCCATTTAACTGGAACTGAACGAGTTTTAGCCGTTTCTTTTAGTTTTTCAATCTTCTCTCCAGAAATATCCTCTTGTAAAAATAGCTTGTTGCCCCGATCATTCTCCAGTGCTTCAAGAGAAGCGTGGTAGCCAAAAATAAAATCCCCGTTATTTTCTTCAACTGATGCCTGGCTTTGCTGAACTCTAACAGTTTTTTTTTCTCTGCGTTTCCCTTGATATTTATTTTTTGCTGGTTTCATTTTTTTCACCTATCTCCTTTATACACCATGTAATCAGTTCTTCCAAGCGTTCTGTCCGCTTTAATAAATGTAGATAACCCATCAGCGCTTCAAAACCAGTAGATTTGCGGTAAGAAGCCACATCTGCATTTTTAGCAAATGTATGACTTTTTGCATTTCGTCCTCGTTTATAGATTAGCTCCTCTTCGTCTGTCAGTATGCCCTCTAAAAGCATTTTCTCGCTTAAATCAGCCTGCGCCTTCGCTGATACATAGCTAGTTGCGGAGCGATGAAGCATATTCGGCTTTGTCAGACCTTGAGCAACTAGATAGTCCCTAATATAAATTTCGTAAATAGCGTCCCCTACATAAGCTAACGCTAAACCATTCAGCTGTGTATAGTCCATCATTTTTCCCGTCTCCATCTTGTCCCCTGCTGTGTATCCTCCAAAATAATTCCCTGATCTTTCAACAAATCTCTAATCTCATCGCTACGGGCAAAATTACGGTCTTTTCTCGCCTGGTTTCGTTCTTCGATTAGCTGGTCTACCTCATCATCTACCAGCTCCTCAGGCGTAAGTAAAATGCCAAAAACAGTTAACAGCTCTGTATACAAGCTCAATGCCTGCTGCAGAACGTTTTGAGAAACAGCTGTTTCTCCACTGTATTCGTTCATCCATTTCGCTAGTTCATAAACAACGGTAATACCGTTTGCAGTATTGAAATCATCATCCATTTCTTTGGTAAAACGCTCTTTCAGCAGGTTTAACTGTTCTAGACGTACTGCATCATCTGCCAGCGTTTCTTCTGCTGCTTCTTTTCTGAATGACAGATTTTCAAAGGCAATTTTTAGTTTTTGATAATTAGCGGCTGCATCCTTCACTGTTGCTTCACTGTAGCGGACAGGACGACGATATTGAGTCGTTGCCATGAAAAAGCGTAGAATCTGCGGGTCTACTTCCTTGATCAGCTCGTGAACAGTCACAAAATTCCCTAATGACTTGCTCATTTTTTCTTCCTCTTCACCAATCGTAACATAGCCATTGTGCATCCAGTAGTTTGCAAAGGTTTTACCAGTCTTAGCTTCACTTTGGGCAATTTCGTTTTCATGATGAGGAAACTCCAAATCCTGTCCTCCACCGTGAATATCGATGGTCTCTCCCAAGTGTTTCGTTGCCATGACTGAGCATTCAATATGCCAGCCCGGACGCCCTGGTCCCCAAGCAGAATCCCAGGAAATTTCACCTTCCTTCGCAGATTTCCATAATGCGAAGTCAAGAGGGTCTTCCTTCAGCTGTAATTCTTCACCTGTGCGCTGACTTGCACCGATTTCCAGCTCATCAATTGACTGATGGCTTAATTTACCGTAGCCCTCGAATTTTCTTGTACGATAGTAAACGTCTCCCTGCACTTCATAAGCATAGCCTTTATCAATCAGTACCTGAATAAACGTTTGAATATCAGACATGTGGTCCATCACACGAGGATTAGCTGTCGCAGGCTTTACGTTCAAAGCCTGAGTATCTTCAGTAAATGCTTGAATAAAGCGATCTGCTACCGCTGGCGCACTAATTCCCAGTTCTTTGGCAGCCCGAATAATTTTATCGTCTACATCAGTAAAATTAGAAACATAGTTCACCTCATAGCCCCGATATTCAAAGTAGCGGCGAATCGTATCAAAAGCGATTGTGCTGCGGGCATTTCCAACATGGATGTAGTTATAAACAGTCGGTCCGCAGACATACATGCTAACCTTTCCTGCCTCTAATGGTACAAACTCTTCCTTCTGTCTGCTCAATGTATTATAGATTTGTATCATGTGTTTCCCCTACCTTCTTTCCTTTAATCCTTACTATTTTTGCTGGGATTCCTACCGCTGTAGCATCCGCCGGAACATCAATCAAAACAACTGCTGCTGCACCAATCTTAGACCGTTCTCCGATTGTTACCGGCCCCAGTATCTGCGCATTAGCAGAGATAACTGCTCCTTTTTTTACTGTAGGATGGCGCTTACCGCAGTCTTTTCCAGTTCCGCCTAAAGTTACGCCGTGGAACAAAACAACATCTGTTTCAATCTCGGCTGTTTGTCCGATGACCACACCCATTCCATGGTCGATAAAAACGCCTGGGGCAATTTTAGCTCCGGGATGAATCTCAATACCTGTCAGAAAACGCCAAAATTGAGCATGAATTTTAGCCAGCAAATAAAGATGATGCCTATAGAAAAAATGTGACAATCTATGCCAAAACAAGGCATAAACACCTGGGTATGTAAGTAAAACTTCTGCAGTAGAACGAGCCGCTGGATCATTCTTTTTTACAGCTGCAACTGCTTGTTTCAACCAACTCACTAGTTATCCCTCCTTTATCATTTCTTCTTTTCCCATCTATCAAAGAATTTTATCCTTAATTAAATGAACAGCGACTGCTTTCGAATGTAATTAAAGCAAAAAAACGCCCTTTGAATGGAAAATTTCCATTCAAAAGACGTTTGCACGCGGTCCCACTTTTTTTCATAAAGCAGAAGTCTGCTTTATCTCAATACAGGTAACGTCTGTTCTACGTTTTCAGCTACTGACTTCGCTGAAACCACTCAAAGGGGCATTTCAGATGCTTCTGCTGACTATTTCCACCACCCATAGTCTCTCTGTGAACAGTATACTTCTTACTTTTCCTTCTCACTGTGTTTCTTTATCCTTGTTTATAAAACATTTTCTAAATGTGCCAGAGCCTTTTCTTTACCTAAAAGCTCAATTGTTTCCGCCAGCTCTGGTCCGTGCATTTGCCCAGAAACAGCCACACGAATTGGCATGAATAGGTTCTTCCCTTTGACGCCAGTTTCTTTTTGAACTGCCTTAATTGCCGCTTTAATCGCTGGAACATCTAATACGTCCATCGCTTCCAGCTGTGCTTTGAAGGCCTTTAAGACTTCCGGTACCGTTTCTCCTGCCAGTACTTCCTTCGCTGCATCATCTAAAACAGGATGTTCGTTAAAGAACAGATTAGACAGCTCAACGATTTCTGCCGCATAGCTCATTTGATCCTTATACAGGCTAACCAGCTTCTTCAGCCACTCGATACGCTCAGAAGACGGATTTTCTTCTACTCTGCCGTCAGCAATCAAATAAGGTATGCACATATCTGCCAGCTTATCCAATTCGACTTGCTTCATGTACTGATTATTAACCCATTCCAGTTTTTTACCGTCAAAAGCAGCTGGTGACTTGCTCAAACGTTCCGGATCAAAGATTTTTACCAGTTCTTCTTGAGCAAAGACTTCTTCTTCTCCTACTGGAGACCAGCCTAATAAAGCAATAAAGTTGAACATGGCTTCCGGCAGATACCCCAATTCCCGATACTGTTCAATAAACTGCAGGATTGTTTCATCACGTTTACTTAATTTCTTCCCTGTTTCTGAGTTAATAATCAGCGTCATATGTCCAAAATGAGGCGGAGTCCAGCCAAATGCTTCATAAATCATCAATTGTTTTGGTGTATTGGCAATATGGTCATCTCCACGCAATACATGGGTGATTTTCATCATGTGATCATCCACAGCTACTGCAAAATTATACGTAGGCATGCCGTCGCGTTTTTGGATGACAAAGTCGCCGCCAGTATTGTCTGATTCAAAGGCGATATCTCCCTTAACCATATCTTCAAAGGTATAGGATGTATTCCGCGGAACTCGAAAACGTACAACTGGTTGTATGCCCTGTGCTTCTTTTTCAGCTTGTTCGGAAGGAGATAGATTGGCACATTTCCCACCATAGTGAGGCATTTCCCCCCTAGCTCTTTGTGCTTCACGTTCCTCTTCCAGTTCTTCTTCTGTACAATAACATTTATATGCTCGATTGCTGCTCAACAGCTGATCAATCAGCGGCTGATAAATATCTTTTCTTTCAGACTGACGATATGGTCCGTATTTTCCAGGATTTTCCGGTGATTCATCCCAGTTAATTCCCAGCCAAGCCAGGTTTTCCAGCTGACTTTTTTCACCGTCTTCAATATTACGCTTCTGATCTGTATCTTCTATCCGGATAATGAATTCACCGTCATTGTGACGGGCAAATAAATAATTGAATAATGCTGTTCTTGCATTTCCAATATGCAAGTGTCCTGTTGGACTTGGTGCGTAACGTACACGAACTTTTGTCATAGTCTTTTCCTCTTTCTACTTTTCAAGTAAAGCGACCGCCATCGCTCCCATACCTTCTTCACGTCCAATAAAGCCCATTTTCTCCATTGTTGTTGCTTTGATATTAACCTGAGTTTGGTCAATACTACAAGCAACAGCAATATTCTCTTTCATCTTTTCAAGATGCGGCTTCATTTTCGGCTGTTCTGCTAAAATTGTACAATCAATATTGTTAATAGTAAAGCCTGCTGACAGAACTTTTTTGTTTGCTTCGCGCAGCAGCTTTATAGAATCTGCATTTTTGAATGCCGGATCTGTGTCTGGAAATAAATGACCGATATCCCCTAGGCCCGCTCCACCTAATAAAGCATCTGTAATCGCATGGAGTAAAATGTCTGCATCAGAATGTCCCAAAAGCCCTTTTTCAAAGGGAATCTCTACACCACCGATAATCAGCTTGCGTCCCTCTGTCAACTGGTGTACATCAAATCCCTGTCCAATTCTAAACATACTGCTTTAACTCCTTTTTCTTTTGACAATTGCCTCACCAATCAGCATATCCTCTGGTGTTGTCAATTTGATATTCTCATAGCTCCCTAATACCATAGAGACGGGCAGGTCACTATACTTTTCTATAAGTGATGATTCGTCTGTTCCTAAAAAAGCTTCTGCCCGTGCTTTTTCATGAACCCCTAGCAAATCTTTACCAAAAAATGCCTGCGGTGTCTGAATCTGCCACAGTGTATCCCGTGGAATCGTTTCTTCCACCTGTCCCTTTACAACCCGCTTAATTGTATCCTTCACTGGAACACCCAGTATAGCTGTTCTGGTTTCCATCACTTTGGCGTGGAGTGCCTTTAACTGCGACAACGTGACAAACGGGCGGGCGCCATCATGCACCATCACAATATTTTCAACGCTCTTTAATGCTTTTAAACCATTATATACACTGTACTGACGTTCACTTCCACCAGAAACAATCGTTACCGGACAGCTTTGGCTTTTTTTTAGTTTACGAACCGCGGTCTCCAAAAGGCTTTTTTCATTCGATTGAGTAACCAAAATAATGTGTTTACACGCTGGGTCACTAAAAAAGGTCTTCAGCGAATAGAGAATAATCGGCTTTCCCATAAGATTAAGCAGAATTTTATTACGTGAAGCATTCATTCTTTTCCCTTGTCCAGCCGCCAATAATATAACTTCGTACTCTTTCATAGCCTACTTCTTCTCATTCGCCTGACTACCGCCTTTATTCTCATCAAGACCTCGACCAGAATGGGCAGGTTTTGCAAAAATCATTCGTCCGGCTGCTGTTTGAAGTGCACTTGTCACAACGACTTGAATATGCTCATTCATGTAATGCTGACCGTCCTCCACTACAACCATCGTTCCATCATCCAAATAAGCTACACCCTGCTGTCTTTCTGTTCCGGCTTTTACGACCATCACATTCATCGTTTCGCCAGGGATAACTACCGGCTTAACTGCGTTCGCCAGCTCATTAATATTCAATACTGGAACATTTTGAAATTCGGAAACTTTATTTAAATTATAGTCATTTGTCACCACAACGCCGTCAAGAAGCTTCGCCAGCTTAATCAGCTTACTGTCAACCTCGGCAATATCTTCAAAATCCCCGTCATACATTTCTACAGAAATTCCATCTTCTTTCTGCAGCGCATTTAGAATATCCAGACCCCGGCGGCCGCGAACACGTTTTAGACTGTCTCCAGAATCAGCAATATACTGCAATTCATACAATACAAAATTAGGAATCAGTAAAACACCTTCCAAAAAACCCGTCTTTGCAATATCATAAATTCGGCCATCAATAATTACACTAGTGTCAAGAATTTTATATTTATGAAAATGATCCTCAACTTTGCGCTCTAACAGCTGACCTTCGTTTTCAGCGGGTTTCTTTTGTCTACTTGTAAATATCTTCTTCCATTCATCAATCCGCGTGGTTCCCATACGGAACCCTAAATAGCCCAGCATAATCATTAACAAAATAGGCAGTAAACTGTTAACAACTGGAATTTCCAGATTGTACATTGGAATTGAAATAATTACACCAATCGTTAATCCGATAATTGCACCGATACTCCCAAATAGTAAATAAGTAAGACTTACCTCATTTAATGATTTTTCTACTCGCTTAACTGCTGAAACAATATACTTTGCTAACACTAAAGATAAAATAAAGAAAATAATTGCACCGATTAAACTGTTAGTAAAGTTATTGTTCAGCCATTGATTATCTGCCTGTTGAATCATCTGCCACGCTGTAGGTAATAATGAAATGCCTAGACTAGCGCCGACGATAACCATCAGTACAGTGATTACACGTTTCTGCATGCATTCTCCTCCTCCATAAATTTTACGACTATCCTTGTATTAAGCTGGGAGAAGCTTCACCTAGTAGTGATGCTTCTCTCAACCAATTATTCGTCAGTAAACAGCAAAATCAGCCTAATATAAGACCCCTTGCTATTTAAAAACTTTTCTCAGTGTCTCTCCAATTGTTGAGACACCAATAATTTCAATCGTTTTTGGCGGATCCCAGCCGCTCAAATTATTCTTAGGGACATAGATTCGGGTAAATCCGAGCTTTTCGGCTTCCCGAATTCGCTGTTCTATACTGTTGACCCTGCGTACTTCACCAGTCAAACCAATCTCACCAATAAAACATTCGGTGGGGGCTGTTCCTTTTTCCTTATAGCTGGAAGCAATACTAACTGCCACAGCTAAATCAATTGCTGGTTCATTCAGCTTGACACCGCCTGCCGCTTTTAAATAAGCATCCTGATTTTGCAGCAGCAGCCCAGCTCTTTTTTCAAGTACAGCCATAATTAAAGACACTCGGTTAAAATCAAGGCCTGTTGTTGTTCGCTTAGCATTACCGAAAACGGTTGGTGTAACTAGCGCCTGCACCTCTACAAGAATCGGACGACTTCCTTCCATTGCTACGACAATGGCTGAGCCAGTAGCGCCATCCAGCCGCTCCTCTAAAAATACCTGAGAAGGGTTGGCAACCTCTTCTAATCCATGTTCCCGCATTTCAAAAATACCGATTTCATTGGTGGAACCAAAACGATTCTTTACTGCACGCAAAATCCGAAACGTATGATGCTTGTCACCTTCAAAATACAGCACCGTATCTACCATGTGCTCCAGCATTCGCGGACCGGCAATTGATCCGTCCTTGGTTACATGACCGACAATAAAAATGGCAATGCCGTTGGTTTTAGCTAGCTTCAGTAGTTCAGCCGTCGTTTCTCTAACCTGACTGACGCTTCCTGCAACACTAGTCACATCAGGCTGGGTCATTGTTTGAATAGAATCGATAATCACGTAATCAGGTTCCAGCTTTTCGATAGCTCGGGCAATCTCCTGCATATCTGTTTCAGCATATAGGTAAAAATCAAGATTGGCTGTTCCAAGTCGTTCTGCTCGAAGCTTAATCTGATCCGCACTTTCTTCTCCTGAAACATAGAGAACCTTGCCTCCGACTTCGGTTAGCTGCTGAGAAACCTGCAGCAGCAGTGTTGATTTTCCAATCCCCGGATCCCCGCCGATTAAAACCAGTGAGCCCGGCACAACACCACCGCCTAAAACCCGGTTGAGCTCTGCCAGCTTTGTTGCTACCCGAGGTTCTTTCCGGGGAACAACCTCTGTCAGCTTCTGCGGCTGTGTTTTCTTCCCGGTTAGACTAACTCTTACTCTTCTATCAGAAGTATCCTGAATTGCTACTTCTGTCATTGAATTCCATTGTCCGCAATTTGGACAACGGCCTAAGTATTTAGGCGAAATATAGCCGCAGGATTGACATTCAAATTGGACTTTTGCTTTTTTGGCCATACCACAACTCCTTGTACTGCATTTGTTACATTATTTTCAAAATGACTGATAACATTTTAACATACTATCTTCTTATTACACTAAGACTTATCAACTAAAAAGCGAACTTTAAAGAGATTTTAATCTATCATTGTCCAGAGGATCCAAATCCACCAGTTCTCTCTGTTTCCACCTGATCCCCATCTGCTAGTAAAAATGGCTTGAAAATTCCCTGACCGATTCGTTCACCTTTTCGGATTTCAACATCTTCATAACCAAAATTCAAGAACTGAAACATAATATGTCCTTCATTATTTTCATTACCGTAGTAATCACTGTCGATTACACCTACACCATTTGCCAAAAGTAAAAAACGCTTCAGCGGGTTAGATGAACGACTGACCAGCTCAAGGTACTCATTCTGCGGCATATACGCTTTGATTCCTGTTTTTACTAAAGTAGGCTTCGGTGCAGTCCCTGTATCTTTTTGCTGCCAAATACTTGGAATAATTTTTGTTTCAGCAGCCTCAAAGTCATACCCCGCTGCTCCGCTGGTAGCACGGGCCGGAAGGTTGATTCCATTGTCCTTATAATCTGAAATAATTTCAAAACCTCGTTGTCTCATATCTCTTCTCCCTTATATTTCTGAACTGTGTTTATTATATCACACACCTGACATCCATCCTAAGATTATAGAGGCTGCTAAACCTTAATATCCACTCCTCCTATTCTGCCTTTATTACAAGAAGATTTTACTATTTTAATATACTTATTTTTTGGAAATTTTTTCTTGTTCAGTCTTTATTCTCCATTCAGTATTTTTGAATCTAAAAAAGAGCTGTGACACAGTGATGTCACAACTCTTTTCATATACAGATTTCTTTAACAAAGCTTTCTATTTCACTCAAATCCTGAAATAGAAAGCTTTGTTTATGCATTCAATCTATAATCGACAGCCTTTGACCTAGGCTGCTGCGGATGCTTTTTTCTTTTTGTTCGCTCTCAATGTGATAATACCAAAAACAAAAAGAGCAACTGTGCCTACAAACATAAGATAAATCCCAATAGCTGGGGAAATTCCTACTCTGTCAAAGCCGACAAAAACAATCAATGCATTACCAGCTGGTAATAATAAGCCTGCGATAATACTCAGAATACCTGTTATTGTATTCAAAACGCGCTTCTTTGTCACCAATGTCAACACTGCAAAAATTCCGACAAGAACCACTGCAATTGTCACAAACATGGCAATTTCTCCATCACCATCTTCCCAGTAAGACGAATATGTCTCTGAACCATAGGCCATGATTGGCAAAAACAAACTGATAAAGCTTACAACAAGAGACGCGATAACCCCCATTACCGGCCACACCTTAATTCCTTTAGTTTCCATTTTTTCTCCTTTTTTTCTTACATTATTTTGCATTTAAAAAAATTAAATACTTAAACATAATAGCATAATTCAAAGTGTTCGTTCAACCTTATTTAGACGACAGGACACAAACGAACTACATGTAGCTATTATAATATAAATAACAGAAAAAATTGATAAAATAAATGAACGTATTATTACTGAAATGCGGCGAATAACTACAAAAAACGTTTCTATTAGAAGAGACTGAAAATTCTAGCACTGACCCACCTATTTATCGATTACTTTTCAATAGTTATCTCTCTATTTTTGAATAACCGCTCATACAAAATAAAGAAGAGCAGATAAAGCAGGATGCCTATACTAACATAATGAATCGTATCTATAATTTGTACTGTTTGAGGAGTATTTGCTTTATGCCCCGTAATCTGCAATACAGTACTGGCAGAAATTCCAAACTCTTTCGTCATAACCCAAAGTCCTGTTATCAGCAAGAGCTGATGAGTAATGCTTCCTTTAGATTGAGTGCTGTACTTCATAATAATGCGCTGATCCTGTGGCAGTTCTTCATTCTCTGCATATGTCTGATTTAAATAAGTACTGGTTCCGCTGATAAACAGACTGAATACAAGAACCCCAAATGGAAATATCGCTGGAAATAACAGTAACAATAATGAAAAAATCAACCCAAAGATATGAAGCAGCTCTCTATCCACTCTTGGGAACAGCTGATAAATATAGCGTATTAACAGCTTAGAAATTAGAATTCCCAGCAGATAAGGTAAGTATAAATATAAGGTGATTTTATCATTTCCAAAGTAGAAAGCGGTGTAAAAGGTGCCGAACAATAGAATAAAATTCGTACACATGCCATTAATAAAGGTCAGGAGATTTAGCCAGATTGGCAGCTTCCAATTTTTGTGAATCGTATTGATATACCATGCAGCCAAAAGCAGACAGATTGAGAAGCCTATGACTGCAGCAGTTAAAAATTCTGAATCAAATAATGCCCTTGCTAAGCGAACAATAATCAACAAAATAAAATAAACTAAAAATAACAAAAACTCTTTCATAAAAAATGTTTGCTGATCTATTTTCTCTAATTTTCTATCTTCAACTGGATAATCATTAACCGTTCGAAAAGAAGCTAAAAATAAAAAAGTATATTCTGCAAAAATTACTATTCTCTTTCCTGGAAAGTTTATCATTAGCGCGCCTAAAAAGATGCCAAGCAAAATAGCGAGAAACAGAAAATCGAATATTCCGCTTTTCTGCTGTTCAATATTCAGCTCTTTCCGCTGATATTTAATTGTCGTATTGGCTGGCGGCAGCCATGCGGCACTTAAACCAATTAAAACTGCTGCCAAATAATAGCAGGGTAGCCACCATTCACCCAAAATTCCAAAAATGCTTCCAAGACCACCGACAATCAAAGAAAGCCATAAAACATGAAGCGTCGTCAGCCCTAGGCGAAAGCTTTTCAATAAGAAAATGCCTGTCATCCGTACTGTGTAAAAAAGAACAAAAGGCAAAACACTTTCTAAGTTGACACCTGTATGCAAATTTAAAAAAACCAGATAAGGGATAAATGTAATTGTATTGGTCAGCACAAAAGGAATTGCTGGAAATGATTTTTGAACAGCTGGTTTTTTAGACGCCATATTTTCAACTCCTTCTATTTTGATTTTGTTAGTCTTGTTTATAGTCTATCACTGCCAAAAGACAAAATCGAAAGAAAACCTCTTTTTTAAGGCTATTTCTTTGAAATTTATTAGTTATTTTTTATTAAGCTGTTTCTACTTGTAGCTTCTTTCTCATTTTCTAGGATAAGAGATGTACAAATATAAATATTTTTTATTTATTATAAGATAAAACAGACACTATGAGAAGCGATTTCTTACAGTTTTCATTAAAAATTACTTTTTCACTTATTTTACTCTACAAATCAGTTTTTTTTATGAATGAACAGGCAAATAAATCAGTCTTTTTTAATATATAACTCCTATAAAATTGAGATATATCACAATTATCTTTGCCTGTAGGTCACTTTCCGTACTCAGTATCTTTTACAGGATTTACAGTGGTGTAACTACCCACCTCACTGTTTATTCAAATTTAAGTACGCAAAAAAAATGTAGAAATAGATTATTGTTCCAAACTCGCCATTAAAAGAACCTTTTTTATTGCTGAGATGCACCGTAAGGTACACGTCGATGTTGATCCGTAGCTGCTTAGCTATCAAAATTTAGCATTTCTGTTCCAACCTCTATATAATAATAAAGAAGGAGGGAAAATCTATGTTTCAGTTAATTCGAACGTTTATTACCGTATATGAAACAAAAAATTTTACCCAAGCTGCGGATATTCTGTTCTTATCCCAACCGACAGTATCTGCTCAAATCAAAAAATTAGAAGAACAGCTACAAACAGTCCTCTTTATTCGCAAAGCCAAGCAAGTCATTCATCCTACATCTGAAGCAGTCTTTCTATATCCAAGATTTTTAACTATTTTAGAAGAATGGGAGGACTCTGTAGCACGCGTTTCAAAAAAGGAATTATTTAGAGAAAAGTGTGTGATTGCCTGCTCTCATACCTGCTCTGTTCATTTTGTTCCTAAATTTACACCAGCACTTCTCGCACATTTCCCAACAATTGACTTCAGTTTTTTAACAATGAACTCAGCAACGGTTGTCGAACAGTTGGAACAAAATAAAATAGATATTGGCTTTATCGAAAATTCCGAACTCACCAGCCCGCAGCTGACACGAACCGCTATTTATGAGGATCAATTAGTTTTGGCTGGCTCTCCTGAAGCTGACTACTGGCTGCTTCGGGAACAATCTTCCGGACTTCGTTATTACAACGAACGTTATTTAAAAGAACACAATTTAACACCGCCAATTATTCAAGTAAACAACAATGAAGTTATTTTAGCTTTGCTTGAGGAAGGTATCGGGCGCTCAGTCATTTCTAAAATGTCTGTCACCAGCCAAATTAACTGGATGCCGCTTCCTGAGGAAAGTACCCGTAAGCTCTACCTTGTCTCTCATAAAGAACGATTCCGAAAAGAAATTGATGCGATCTGCCAATACATCGAAGAACAGCTTTTTAATTAGAAAGCGAAGTTGTAATAGTGGTGTTTCACCTTAAAAAAATCAGACTATACTGCGAATGGTTTCTTCCGTTCGCAGTATAGTCTGATTTTTTTCCGAAGAGAACGCTTCGGGAACACTGTTTATTCAGTTTTAAAGGATGAAAGTATGAGAATGCGCGCACTGACTTGTTTCTTTTTTTCTTGAACAAAAGGCAACCCTGCCTCATATGAGACAGGGTTAGGAAAGTATTAAATGAAAAAGTTTGGTTATTGGGTTGTCTATAGAATACGACAGCTACCTTAAATCAACCTTAAAAACAAAGCATTATTTTTTTCCTATAGTCACCTTCTCAACCTTTTGATATCATAAACGTTAAATACTATTTTAGTTGGTTGGGGAGGGTTTTAATTAAAAAAAATCGGAATTATTCTACTTTTGGCTCTATTCTCTGGATACGCAGCAAATCATGAGACAAAAAACACCGCAGTTCCTGCATCTAGTATTGAATCATCAAGCACTATTGCAACAGAAGAACAGGGAATTGTCTATGATGTAGAAGATTCAGAAATTATCAAACACATCATCAACATAGTTTTAAATAACCATGATAAGAAAAGGTAAGAATTAGACATCAGTATTTTCACTCCTGATAATTCTTTTCAGCGAAATATTTGGGTAGCCTATGCTGTATTTTCAGATAACACCACAGCCTACCTGCTTTATATCAAAGAAGCCGGCAAGCTGGTGGAAATAGATAAAAATGAATTTGACGGTAAATTGACCAGCATTCAAAAAAGAAATCACTCGGATACAGCCATTTATGAAGAAAAAAATAATGAATAAAACCACAGCTGGCCATGTAAACGCTAAAGATAATAAGAAACATCTAGCTAATCTAACTTTTCATAGTCGGAATATTATGGCATGTATTTTTTTATTCATTATCTCCAAATGAAACTCTAGGCATTAAAGAACCTTATTGCCTGTCATTCAATGATTCAAATATAATTTAAACCATTACTTCTCGAAGATGAGGGATTGTCGAGGTTGTTACCAGGGCAACACTGCCGCCAAAAGCTCCTGTAATATGCTTCAGCACCCATTGATTCGGTTTTTCTTCTTTAAGAAGCAGCTGCGCTAACCGTTCTCTATTTTCAAGAGTATCATACTTGCTGTCTATAATTTCTGCTGTATTATACTGACCTTTTAATAACGGCGAATAAGCTACCAGTGTTAATTCAAGGTGTGTAGTTAAATAGCTTTTCATATCCGCATTCAGCGCTACCTGAGGAAACAGATCGGCATCAATCACTGGCGCCAAATAGCTGTATCTTTGCTGTATAGCACTGAAAAAAGGCAAATCCCGTACCAGACAAATCTGTCGCGCCTTTTCAAGCCGCCAGCTAAAAAAATTACTACAACCAATTTCCTGCACAACACCTTCTCTTATGAGTTCAGCCAATGTTTCCATTACTTCTTCCTGCGGTGTCTTAAAATCATCAACATGAAGATACAATAAATCAATCGTATCTGTCTGAAGGCTATTTAAGGACTTTTCAACAGAACGGAGAATCACTTCACGACTCAAGCCCTCCATTTGCTCAAACCCTTTAGCGCTTAGTGCCCCCACTTTTGTGGCCAACACCATTTTTCCATGCTTCTTGGCATGAGTCAGCCATTTGCCGATAACCCGTTCACTTTCCCGACCGTCGCCGCCATTCCAGACAGCATAATTATTTGCTGTATCGATAAAGTTTCCTCCTAATGACGCATATTCTGTCATCAAATTAAATGACTGTTCTTCAGAAACCTTCGTTCCAAAATTAATTGCACCCAGCCCAATACTACTAACCTCTAAAGAAGATCCTACGATTCTTTTTTCCATTACTATTTTCCTCCTTTTCTGTTGAAATCCAACATCAGCTTCAGTATAGCTGCCTGATGAACCCGGCACAAGAAGGCACTTTATTGTGGTATACTTACAAAAAAGTGGTCTAAGGAGTATAAGATAATGAAACAAATGGATTGGGAGGACAGCTGTCCTCTAGTGACGACCCAAAGAATTATGGCTGGCAAATGGAAGCTGTCAATTATCTGGTTTCTAGCGGAACATTCTGTTATGCGGTTTAACGAGCTAAAATCGGCATTTGATGACCCGGCACTCACCCAGAAAATGCTGACGCAGCATTTAAAAGAGCTGCAGGCTGATTCACTCGTCATCCGTACTGTATATAATACCGTTCCGCCTAAAGTTGACTATCGCCTAAGTGAGCTGGGAGAAAGCTTTATTCCAATTATGAGAAGTATGGAAACCTGGGGGAAAAGCTATCAGAAAGCTACTGATGCAAAAAAACACAGTGAAGAATCTTCAGGATGATAAGATTCTTCACTGTGTTTTCATGCTATTATTTATTTTTCCAGTACCTGTTCTCTTTCTCTAACTACCTGCACGTCAGAATCTTTGGTTCCTCTGAACAAATAGAAACAAAGATAAGAAACGCCTAATACTAGGACTGCAATAAACAGGATTGGCAGGAAAACACTAACGGTTGATTGTTTAAACAATACGCCCATCAGCATTTGACCTAAAGGAACAGCACATTGAGCAACAGCGATGATGGTAGCCATTACCTTACCAATATTTTCTCTAGGTGTAATTCGTTGAACTGTTGCAATCAAATAGATGGAGATGCTGCTCATCAGCATACCGATTGGAATACCTGTAACAACAAAAGCCATAAATCCTATCATGTTGCCGGAAGAATTGCCGGCAAAGCTAAGTCCTACGTTCATCAACAACATCAGCACACCAGAAATAGTAAAGGTAAGATAGAAATTATTAAAACGAAGATTTTTGGTAAGTGGTCCGGCTAGCACTGCGCCTAAAATATTTGCCAGACTAAATAGCGACATGCCAATACCATACATTGTATCATTCGCTTGTAAAACCACTCTTAAAATGATTGGTGTACCAACAATAAAAAATGGTGTCAGTACAAAATTGATTAATGCAGCAATGAAAATTGTTTTCAAAATAACTTTATTGTTGCGAACCTCATGAAAGCCGTCAACTAAATCGGAAGTCAATGTCTTGAGCATACCTGATTCCAATGCTCTTTTTTGAAAAGGTATTTTGATAAATGTCTCAATTACAGCAGCAGCGATAAAGAATAAGATACTGCTGGCCACCAGCATTTGAGCACCCATCAGGCTGTACAAAATACCGCCGATAATCGGTGCTACAACATTTGACATAGACAATATGCCATTTACCAGCCCATTCACCTTCTCCAGCTCACTTTCTTTTACCAGTAAAGGAATACTGGCCGTTACTACCGGCGTATCAAAGCTTCCCACAATTGATAAGACAAAAAGTAAAATGCCTATCATAAGAATAGACTGTCCTGTTCCCAGTACAAAGAACAACAGCAGCGCCAACACGGCATTTGCAACATCCATTAGTACCATTAGCATACGACGGTCAAAGCGATCGGCAATAGCTCCGCCAATCGGCGAAAACAATACAGGAATGCTGGAAACTGCCAGCACTGTAGCAAAAACATCAGCCCGTCCAGTTTGATCTAATACATACAAAGATAATGCAAACCGTAGAATAGCCCCGCCAAAAACCGATATAAACTGCCCTAAAATCAAAAATAAAATATTTCTTTGGTCTTTTTTCATTTTAAACAATCCCCCAAAATTATTATTTCCCAAATAAACAACACTCGTTCTTTTTCTACTACATTTATAAGTATAACATTTCTTTAGCTTTTGGTTTTCAGCCTGGGGAAGGATTTATTCTAGTACTTTAGCTGTAAAAAACGCATATTAGGTCTACTTTCAATACCCAACATGCGCTTAGCTTACAAGAACTCAATTTTCATATACAGTTTTATCACGCTGAAATTTTCTCAAATAGTAACGTGAAACAGGACCGGCAACTACTAATTGTAATGGTAAAGCAAATAGAATATTTAGTTTAACTGCATTTAGATAATCAAGCAGAACGTTTCCTGAAAAGCCACCCTGCAGCACTAAACCAAATAAAGACATGCAGAGCACCATCCCTAAAACCATACAACAGGATATCACTAGAGGGGTTATAGGCATTTTTCCTTTATGAATTCCAAGCAGCTTAAATGCCAGCTTTTTCGCATTTGGTCCTACTAAGAACACATCCAGCAACAGCGCTGCAAAAAAGCCTGGGATAAACCCTAATAAAAGCTCGGTAAAAATCAAACCATCTATCCCCTTATGCAGACAGCTATTATATAAGCTCATCCCCAATACCATTATCGTGCACATCATTAATGTAAAAAACATACTTTCTTTTCGATTTCTCGGCAAAATTATCGCTCCCTATTTTTTAGTAACGTCTACCATGGTAGCAAATAAAAATCTTTTTCGTAAGCATTTTTTGCACGATTTGAAAAAACTCATTTTTTTTTTGAAACAGAGGGACCCGCTGTTTTCTGGAAAATTTGTGAATTAGACTTGAAAGTTTCTGTATACCAAATGTTTCATGTGAAACAAACGTTACTAGCTTATAGTCGCTACTTTTTCTTCCAGTTCTTCTATCTTTTGATTCAGTTCTTGAATTGCTTGAATTATAGGAGCAATAAATTCCTCATAAGCGATAGATTTTACATCTAATCCGCCGTCAATTGAATGGTCTTGATAACCGCTAAAATCGATATCCAGCTCTTCCATAACAGCTTTGATTTCCTGTGCAATGAATCCTTGATGATAACGTTTTCTCGAACGGCTCCCGTCGTTAGGTACTTCTCGTTTTATACATTTCAATTGCCCATTTGCATCCCTATGCGTTTCATATTCACTATAAAATTCGCGGTTGTTCCATCTGAATTCGCGCGGCTGAATTTTTTTTATAAAATTTAGTCCTAGGGAAGTATCTCTGATGTCTATTTTGTCCCGAGCATCTGAGCGCAGCTGAATAGGATTAAATGCATACGGTGTCGTCTGAGAATTCCCCAGCTGTAGCTGATTGGACCCTGTCACAGAACTATTTTGTCCAATACCTGTAATATTCTCAAAATCAGCAATAGAAGGATTATTCAAAGCATTATAGCCGACTGCGGTTGCTCTTTTTATATTTTTTAAATCTCTGGCAGCAAAAAGTCCAACAGCAGTATTATAATCACCTGCTATTTTCTCTAATGCCTGCTGCCCTAATGCGGTGTTATATTTGCCCTGTGTATACTTCAATGCGCTGGAGCCAATAGCTACGTTGCTCCTAATATCTCCGGAAGCTTCGCTAAGACTGTAGCGGCCAATAGCGATATTGTCACTGATTTCAGGATTTGTGCGAAGCATATTCTTTCCATGTAAAGCCTGAAATCCTATTGATACATTAAACTTTGAAAAAGGTACTTGTTCCATAGCATACGCACCTAAAGAAACATCTCCAGACGATATACTATTGTTCATATTGGCATAGGATCCGACTACAACACTTTCACTCGACTTTATCGAATTATAAGCACTTGACACACCAATAGCTACACTTTTAGTGCTTTCAACAGCTTTTTCTAACGCATTATACCCAACTGCGGTATTGAATGTCGGTTTAATCGTCCAGCCAAGAGCATTTCTTCCTACAGCTACGTTACCTCTCACCTGTTTTGTATTTTCAGGAATAATCAGCGGTTTGTCTTTCTCACCTACATAGTCTCTCCAGTCAGTCCATAAGTTATCTAGATAGCCTGTATCCACATCTTCTCTGTAAAAATGATGGGTTCCAATTAAATCAGTATCTCCCATGGATAATCCGGCATTTGACCCCACAACGGTATTCCTTTCTGTAAGAACAGTATCCCGGCAGGCATTATCCCCAATTACAACAGTGTATTCTGCCTCAGAAACTTTCGTCATAATATTGGTTCCCATTCCGACGTTTCTTGAAAGCCTATTCCCTTTGGAAAGAAAGCTTTTATCTCCAACTACAGTATTTCCAACAGAATTTTCATCAATTGCCTGTAGCGTGTTAATGCCTAAACCAATATTATTGTACAATCTGTTTATTTGCAGATAGGTATCATTCAATACGTATTCCCTAATAATCCCTGCAGAAAGCCATTTAATGACGGCTCCTGCCCCCTTTATTTTAGTAGTAGGCAATTTTCGCAATAAGTAGCTTCCTTTAGGAAAAAATAGCATCCCAATTTTTTCTGCCTCTAAAACAGCTGCCGTATCATCGGTTGTTCCATCACCTTGTGCGCCAAACCATTTAACATTTACGCCTCTTTCAGTAAATTCATTTTTCACTCTTTTTAAAGCAGATTGATCTTGCTCATATTCTCTAAACTCGCTGCTTTGTCCTAAATCTATCTCACCCATAAACATCCTCCTTATTATAATGTGCCTGAAAACTCTAACGGCGAATCGTTATATAATTTACCTCTCAAAGCTAAGTGACGCTAGTTTCTTTCAAGGAATAGTTATCAAAGCAGCGCATGCCATTCTGTTGCTATACTTAAGTAAACAAAACTGGCCGCTCGCTTATACGGCACATTGCCAGTTCTATTTGCCTAAAGACCTGCTAACAGAATGGTATGCGTACGAAAATAAAAGTCATTTTTCAATCAATAGTATTAAAAATGACTACTCTGAATTGAGCTAGCTTGTGGTTTTGCTTGATTTCCAAAACAATCTTGAAAAATTTAGATGCCATTCTACTTTTCAGACACTTCCTAATAAGAATATAGGATATCTTTCTTTACAAACTCCCATTTTACTCCCATTTTTAAAGAACAAGTCTCCCCAATCCTTAGCTTGTTCATCGTTCACTACTTTAGAGTCTTGCCTCTGCAAATATTTGCTATAATAATGATATGTAAAATGTTCGCGGGAGGGATTATTGTGTTTCAAAAAGATTATTATCAAAAACAAGCAGATACACTTAAAAAGAAGCTGACTCGTCGAAATTTTGATGTTCATATTTGTCAAGACTTTAAGAATGCACAAATGACAGCCTTGGATTTAATTGATTCCAGCAAAACGGTTGCTTTTGGCGGTTCTGTTACACTTCAGCAAAGTCAAATCATAGATGCCCTAAATCAGCGAAAACAAGCAGTTATTAATCGGGATTTAGCTGAAACTCCTGAAGAAAGACATCAGCTGATGAGACAGTCCTTATTAGCTGATTATTATTTGACTAGTGTCAACGGCATCAGTGAAGACGGCATTTTAGTCAATATTGATAGTGTGGGAAACCGGGTTGCTGCTCTTTCCTACGGTCCAGATAAAGTAATTGCTTTTGTCACTATGAATAAGATTTATGGAAATCTGGAAAGCACCATTGAAACAGTCAGGAAGAAAACGGCTCCGGAAAATGCTTTTCGTTTAGGCCTAACAACAACGCCCTGTATAAAAACCGGGCAGTGTGGAAGCTGTCTAAAGGAAGAATGCATTTGCAGTATGATTTCTCTTATACGCCGTTCCAAAATAGACAGGCGAATGACCATTTTATTAATTTTGGAAAATGGTGGAATTTAATTCAAAAGAGACGGGGCATATCTACTTTCCAGTCTTGTTTTTTGTTTTAAATCCGAACAACGGCATCTCAGTCCTTGTATGCTGCGAGAAGCCGAGTATAGTAAGAACCATAGACACAAAAGCAGCTGAACCTAATTTTTTCTTCTTGCTTTTTGCTTTGAATAGATGATACATTCAAAAAGCATATAGGATAATACTGGATATAGAAGAAAATACGAGGAGGAAATCAGGATATGGATAAAATGCGTTTTCATGATATGATAATTCATTGGTTGGATGGCGGGAATACAGCGATGGACGGAGGTGCAATGTTTGGCGTTGTACCTAAACCGCTTTGGTCCAAAAAGTATCCGGCAAATCAAAATAATCAGATTGAACTACCGACCGACCCGATACTGATTCAATACCAAGGAAGAAATATTTTAATCGACAGCGGCGTAGGAAACGGCAAGCTGTCAGAAAAACAAAAACGTAATTTTGGCGTCTGGTCTGAACCTAAAATAAAAGAGAGTCTAGCCGAATTGGCACTGCTTCCTGAAGATATTGATACCATTCTTATGACTCATATGCACTTTGATCACGCTGGCGGGTTAACGGGTTATGACGAAAACGGTCGATTGGTTTCCTGCTTTCCTCAAGCAAAAATTATTATTAATGAGACTGAGTGGAATGAAGTAAGACAACCTACTATGCGGTCAAAAAGTACCTATTGGAAAGAGAATTGGGAAGCTGTTGAAAAACAGGTTGTTACATTTTCGAAATGCTACAATGAACTTTCTGATATTGAATTAATTCATACAGGCGGGCATAGCAACGGGCACTCTATTGTTAAATTGACACAAAAAAATGAATGGATTTTTCATATGGCTGACTTGATGCCCACACAGGCACATCAAAATCCTCTATGGGTATTAGCGTATGATGACTATCCAATGGATTCCATTTATGCAAAGGAACGGCTCCTGCTTGAAGGCTATGAGAAAAAGGCAATGTTTATTTTCTATCACGATGCTTACTACCGAATGATGCAATGGTCTTCTGATGGAAAGAAAATCCTTAACCATCAGCTGCGAAATAAAACACCCTTTATTCCCAACCCGCTGCTATCAACAGAACCAAAAAAAGCCGATTAATGAGCTATCAGTCTATTAGATAGAATTAATACAGCTATAAGAATTTTTGAGTAGTAAAAGAAAGCAGCTTAGTTTATGGTATAGCTGAAGAGACTCGATGATTAAACTCATTGGCTATTCGAAGAATACTCATTTGATTTAGCTAAAAACTGCCAGTTAGGGAGAAAGATTATGGGTGAATTAAATTTATTCTGGGAGCAATACAACCAGCTGTTTTGTTTTGAACATACTATTAAAAATGAACTTGATCCAACTGAATTAGAGCACATCAAAAATATTGTGGAAGAAAAATTAAAAAATCTATTATCCTATGAGAGTGAACTTGAACAAAAATCTTTGATTGATTATTTGGATATTCCTAAAGGAATCAGTAAAGAAAAAATTCTTTTTTCTGTCCAAATTAGTGAAATTGACAACGAAAAAATCGAGCTGTTTGTTGTTGGTACAGACAAGGCTCATCAGCAAATTTGCTGTACATTTTTTGAACGAGTCTTTATTCAAAGAACCAATGAGCAATTCTTGAACTTTCCTGCTAATACATTCTTGAAGCTGGGATTCGAACATCGTGAATACAAGCGCAGTGTGCGGAAAAAAATTTCTCTCCTCTTCAATAAATAGCTTTTTAATAAAAAAGATAAACATCTAACTTCCAATAAGCAGCCGGAAAAATTTATAAATTTTTTCGGCTGCTTACTTTATATAAATGAGTTTGAATGGTAAATAAAGAATGAAATAGAAATAGCTTTGCTCTGCCATACAGACCAAATAAGGATTATATTCCAATTTCTTTATGAATCATATCCAGCAACAATTAAGTTTCACCACTAACCTATTAGTAAAACTAATAGGTAAGATAAAAATACCTTAGTTTGCAAACAAAAGAAAACACTATATCATTAAATCAGAAAGCGCTTGCAATTGCATTAATAGTGAGTACAAGCAATGAACTAGGACTATGTTGATCAAAAATAGTCATTGCCTATACAGATGAAAATATATAAACTGTCTTCAAAATAAAAAGATTTCTCTACTATAAATTGTTTACTGCTATAATTATTTTAAACTAGCAAATATTTTAAAGTAAAAAGCTCATGCTATACAACACCTTGAGCTTAAAGTCAGCGATAATTCGAAAGGAGTCTTTTGATGGATATCACTCAGCTTAGCTATTTTATTAAGATTGTCGAGAGCGGTTTTAATTTGTCTTTAGCGGCTCGCAAAATCCACATTACCCAGTCAGCTTTAAGCCAAATGATTACCAATTTTGAAGCAGAAGAAGAAGTGCTGTTATTCGAAAGAAGAAATGGTCGTTTTGAGCAACTAACCCCAAGCGGCAAATTATTGTACGAGTATGCGTTAGAAATTATATCTAAGTATGAAGAGATGAAAACGATGATTCGTAAAGAATCGTTAAAGCAAAAAGGAACAATTCGAATTGGAATGCCTTCAGCGATTCTTCGAATGTATTTCTTGTCATTTTTACCTCAGTTTATACTTGAGCATCCAGAGCTTCAAATAGAAATTGTCGAAGGTGGAGCTAAAGATTTAAAGAAGAAACTATTAAATAACGATTTAGACTTGGCTATCTTAGTAGATCCGGCTCGGTTAGATCATAAATCATTTGAAGAACAAGTAATCCAAATTGATGAATATGTCGCATATATGAAAAAGAACCATCCTTTAGATACAAAAAAACAGCTTGACTGGAAAGATTTGGAACCTTTCTCAATCGGAACTTTTCACGAAAGCTATACAACCTATGACTTAGTTAAAGACCGATTAAATGAGCATATAGAAAATGCCAAAATTCAGTTTACCGGCCAGTCATTAGAATATTTGCTGGATTTGACTGGACATTCTGACACTGTCATCATTCTCCAGCATGCGATGTGTCTTTATGCAGATGAAAAAACCACTAGTAAAAAACAATTTAAAGAGCCCCTTCAATTCGTCTTATTGTTGTGTCGACCTGTCAAAAGCTTTTACACTTATGAAGAAAATTTCCTGTACGAATCAATCTTAGAATTTTTTTACC
Source organism: Enterococcus sp. LJL128 (assembly GCF_056924295.1). Lineage (NCBI taxonomy): Bacteria > Bacillati > Bacillota > Bacilli > Lactobacillales > Enterococcaceae > Enterococcus > Enterococcus sp. LJL128. The sequence goes on from NZ_JBXPBP010000006.1 coordinate 84,004, forward strand.
AGCCTGCTGATTAATGTTTTCATCTTTTACGAGACAAAAAGGAGATTATCTTGTGAAAAATTCGTTGAAGGAATATATCCATTTATTAAAAAAGAATGGGCTGGATGCTCAAGCAGACGCTTTTGATCAGTCGAAAAAAGTTCCTCTTGAAATAATGAAAGATTTAAGTAAAAGAGGGTTTATTGGTGTTGGCTTTCCAACATCTATCGGAGGAACCGGCGGAAGCTTTGAAGATCATTTAGCCTTGATTCAGGAATTATCGACCAGCTTTCCTGCCCTTTCAAGTATTTTTTTAACCCAATCAAACTTTGCTGTCTGGCCGCTGTATCGCTTTGGAACTGAGAGTCAAAAAATAGCTTATCTTGAACAGCTCATCAAAGGAGAAACTTGGGGTTCACTCGCATTAAATGAAGTTGGATCTGGAAGTCAGCTATCTGAGATTAGAACGACTGCAATAGAACACGAAAATTATTGGCAAATCAATGGAACTAAAGCAACCATTTCGAATGCACCAATTGCTGGACTATTTTTTGTAGCCTCCAAAGTAGAACTGATGAGCGGCGAAAAAGGCTACGGGATTTTTCTGCTAGAAAAAGGAACTACTGGTTTAGAGGTCGGTCCTGATATCGAAGAAGTTGGACTGCACGCCTTACCTGTCGCCGATATTTATTTCAAGGAAATAAAAATTCCAAAAGAAAATATCCTTGGTGGAGAGCTAGTAGATGAAAAACAAGTTGATATGATTTTCAACCGTATCCGTTTATCCATCGCAGCACAATCAATTGGAATCGCACAAGGTGCCTTTGCTAAAGGTCTGAAGTATGTTCGAAAGGAACGAAAATTCGGACTGCGGCTCATTAACCTAATCGAATGCCAACGGGTTCTTTCAGAAACAGCAACAGATATCGAGGCTGCAGAATCCTATTTAAAAAATACAGATTTAGAAGACTATACAGACACGATTCAAATTGCAAAAATCAAGCTTTTTTGTACAGAAGCATCCATTAAAACAACCGAAGCTTTAATGTCTATGACAGGCGGCTATGGTTATACCCGTAATAACCATATTGAACGTTTTTCAAGAGATGCACAGGTGACCGCACTCTACGGCGGCTCAACGAATGCACAAAAATTTATAATCTCAAGAACATGGCTGAAAAATAACGATGAAAGTACCGAATACCAAAATAAATAGAAATGAGTGAATATCTATGCTGCTAACAAAACTATTAGGAATTAAATATCCTCTTTTTCAAGGCGCTATGGCTCAAATTTCAAGATATGAACTGGTATCTGCCGTTTCAAACGCCGGGGGCTTGGGCGTGATTGCCTCAGGATCCATGGATAAAGAAACTCTGCGCTATCAAATTCAAGCCTGCAAAGAGCTAACTGACAAACCCTTCGGAGTCAATTTAATGATGATGATGGATAATGTTGGCGAGCTGGCCGATGTCATCATTGAAGAACAAGTAGCTGTCGTTACTACAGGAGCTGGAACACCTAAAGACTACGTACCTAAATTAAAGGCTGCCGGGGTAAAGGTTTTCCCCGTTATCGCCACTGTTGCACAAGCGAAAAAAATGGAAGCACTAGGCGTGGATGGCGTAATTGCAGAAGGTACTGAAGCTGGTGGACACATTGGTGAGAGCAGTACAATGTCTCTGGTGCTACAAGTCAGTGAAGCTGTTTCTATTCCTGTTATCGCAGCCGGCGGAATCGTAAACGGCCGTGGGATTGTCGCAAGCTTTGCTTTAGGTGCTCAAGGTGTTCAAGTTGGAACAAGATTCCTGGCATCAGAAGAGGTTCCGATTCCAATGAGTTACAAACAGGCAATTGTAGCAGCTCAGGATGATTCGACAATTGTAACCGGGCGAACTTCAAAAGCACCTGTTCGTGTAATAAAAAATGAAATGTCTAAAAAGTATTTAGAAATGGAGTATCAAAAGGTGCCCCGTGATGAACTGGAAAAGCTAACAATGGGTTCCTTACGAAAAGCAGTTGTAGACGGAGATATGACTAACGGCTCTATCATGGCTGGTCAAATTTCAGGCGCAATTAAAAGTATCAAGCCGGCTAAATCAATCATCGATCAAATGTTTTCAGAAGCAGAAGATGTAATGAAGGAAATGCCAAAAATATTTTACTAAAAAATTGTTAATAAGTTGTTAAACGGTTATCTGTAGATAGTTCGGCTATTTGCAGATGGATACCTTGTAAGCGCTTACAATTAAATGGATATGTATTTGTTATTCTGCTATCTTAGCTACATTATAAATACAAGAACGACAATTCTTATAGAATCAATCTTTAACGAATCCTTAAGGATGGAACATTTACACACAAATACAAACTTACCGACTATTTCAAAGAGCCGGTAAGTTGTAAATAAAAAAAGTTTTATTGGAGGTTATGATATGAGATTTAAGACATCTGAACAACACGAAACTTTTAGAGCGAAGGTCCGGGAGTTTGCAGAAACAGAAATTAAGCCAATCGCAGCCACTTTGGATCTTGAAAATCAATTTCCTGATGAAATCGTTAAGAAAATGGGCAAGCTCGGCATTATGGGCATACCTTTTCCTGAAAAATATGGAGGCGGTGGTTTTGACACCACAACTTATGCAATTGCTGTAGAAGAGCTTTCCCGAGTAGACGGCGGTGTAGGGGTAATCCTTTCAGCCCATGTCTCACTGGGCTGTTATCCTATTTATGCACATGGTACAGAGGCACAAAAAAAGAAATATTTAGTGCCGCTAGCTAGAGGGGAAAAAATTGGGGCCTTCGGTCTAACCGAAAGTGAAGCTGGAAGTGACGCCGGTGGAACTGAAACAACTGCAGAGCTAGTTGGTGACCACTATATTTTAAACGGAAGCAAAATTTTCATTACGAATGCTCCTAAAGCTGATACGTACATTGTATTTGCTGTAACAACACCAGATATCGGTATCCGAGGCATCAGTGCATTTATTGTCGAAAAAGGCTGGGAAGGTTTTGAATTCGGCGAGAAGTATGACAAGATGGGAATTCGCTCTTCTAGTACAGCAGAGCTAATCTTCAACAATGTGAAAGTACCTAAAGAAAACTTGTTAGGTGTTGAAGGAAAAGGCTTCAATATTGCAATGGCTACATTAGATGGCGGACGTATCGGAATTGCAGCCCAAGCCTTAGGTATAGGACAAGGAGCTTTCGAAAGCGCTTTAGAATATGCCAAAGAGCGTGAACAATTTGGTAAAGCAATTGCTCATCAACAGGTAATTTCATTCAAGCTAGCGGATATGGCAACTAAGCTGCGGGCAAGTCGGATGATGGTTTACAGCTCGGCTGAGCTAAAAGACAGTGGTGAACCATTCGGTTTGGAATCTGCAATGGCGAAACAGTATACCTCAGACAACGTACTGGAAATTGTAAATGATGCCCTTCAAATTTATGGTGGTGCAGGCTACATTAAGGGCAGCGACGTGGAGCGTTTCTATCGCGATGCCAAGATTTGTACTATCTATGAAGGAACGAATGAAATTCAGCGGGTAGTTATTGCCTCCCATTTGGTTGGTAAAGAGCCTAAGGTTCAAGCAGTCAGCGCGAAAAAAGGACCAGCAACCGGCGATCGTAAGAAGGTTATACTGAAAGATGCAGATCCTGCTAAAAATGTAGAAACGTTGGTAGAACAGTTAAAAAAAGATGGCTACGATTTCTCCGTAGGAATCCCGATTGATACACCAATTGCTCAAGCAGAGCGGGTAGTCAGTGCAGGACGAGGAATTGGCGCGGAATCCAATATGAAATTAATCGAAGAGCTTGCGAAACAGGCTGGAGCAGCAATCGGCTGTTCACGTCCAGTTGCAGAAAACCTGAAATATCTTCCTATGGTTCGCTATGTAGGAATGTCTGGTCAGAAATTCAAAGGGAATTTATATATCGCATGTGGTATTTCTGGAGCTGGTCAGCATTTGAAGGGAATCAAAGATGCATCCACTATTGTCGCAATCAATAATAATCCAAATGCAAAAATATTCAAAAATGCGGACTACGGCATCGTTGGTGATGTAGAAGTTATCCTGCCGTTGCTGGCGAAAGCACTAGATACCGGAGAACCGAAGAAGGAGGCGCCGCCAATGACGAAAATCAAACGTGCAAAAGCGAAAAAACCTGCACCATCTTACAAACTCTATCTATGTGGAGGGTGTGGTTACGAATACAATGCTGGCAAGGGAGATCCAGAGGGTGAAGTGGCTCCAGGAACACTATTCAAAGACTTGCCGGAAGAATGGGTTTGTCCTGAATGTGGTGAAGAAAAAGACGTCTTCATCGAAGGGTTCTAACAACTTAGTTTTCACTGAAAGTCAGATTGAATAGGAGGAAATAATATATGTATACAGTTAGAAAAGTAACAGAAGATTTGTACTGGGTCGGTGGCGATGACCTCCGCTTGGAATTATTTGAAAATATGCATCCAATCCCTCGTGGTGTTTCTTATAACTCTTATCTGCTATTAGATGAAAAAACAGTGTTATTTGATGCCGTAGACTGGGAAATCACACAGGATTTCATTCGAAATATTGAATTGGTTCTAAACGGACGACCATTAGATTATCTAATTGTAAACCACATGGAACCTGATCATTGCGGTTCAATCGAAGAATTGATTATTCGTTATCCAAAATTAAAAATTATCAGTTCAGAGAAGTCATTCATGCTAATGCACCAATTCAACTATCATGTAGATGGCCACGAAGATCAGGTCAAAGAAGGAGACACACGTAATTTTGGTAAACATACTGTAACCTTCGTCGCTGCGCCAATGGTTCACTGGCCAGAAGTATTAATGACCTACGATATAACAAGCGGCATTCTATTTTCTGCAGATGCTTTCGGATCATTTGGCGCTCTCGGCGGTACACTTTTCGCTGATGAAGTGAATTTTGACCGTGACTGGATTGATGATGCCCGTCGCTACTATACAAATATTGTTGGTAAGTACGGACCATTTGTACAATCTGCATTGAAAAAAGCAGGAACCATTGATATCAAAATGATTTGTCCGCTGCATGGTCCAGTTTGGCGGAAGGACTTTGGTTATCTACTTGATAAGTATGATAAATGGAGTCGTTATGAGCCGGAAGAAAAAGGGGTCGTTATCATCTTTGGTTCAATGTATGGGAACACTCAATTTGCAGCACAAGCACTAGCTACTCGTTTATGTGATAGAGGCATGACTAATGTGAAGGTCTACGATGTATCTAGCACACATATCTCCTATCTTATTGCAGAAACATTCCGGGCAAGCAACATTGTACTCGCCTGTCCAACCTTTAACTTAGGAATCTATCCGCCGATGAAGAATTATCTCATTGATTTACAGGCGCTGAATGTACAGAATCGAACCTTTACATTGATTGAAAATGGTTCATGGGCGCCAAAATCAGGAGCATTGATGGCTGAATTCTTAGAAGAAGAGCTGAAACGGATGACTGTTATGGATGAAACCTTGAGCATTAACTCTTCGCTGAAGGAAGTCGATGAGCCAGACTTGGATAATATAGTAGAAGCCTTGCTGGAAGCTGTGAAAGAATAAAAATAATTGAAATCAGTCACATTTTCAACTTTCCTTTATTACAAAATGTGACTGACTTTATAATAAAATGCTCAAAAAACAAGGATAAATTCCGCTTAAAAAGTATGATAATTCTTATAAAAAGGAGGATATACTATGAATAATTATGTAACAGCTGAAGAAGCTGTGAAGTGTATCAAGGATGGAGACCGGGTTGTTATCGGTCTCGGATGTGGAGAAGCAACTGCATTAACACGAGAATTTGGGAAAAGAATCCCCGAATTAAAAAATGTTGAAACAGCACAAATGCTGCCGTTGGGAGAAACCGCTTACTGCGCACCTGAAGCAGTCGGTCATGTGCGGCACAACAGCTTGTTTGTCAGCGGAAAAGACCGCAAAGCCGTTTCAGAAGGCCGAGCAGACTACACACCTCGTTTCTTTTCACGAATGCCTTCTTTATTTACTGATGGGAGTCTACCTGCCGATGTTGCTCTCGTTCATGTTAGTAGAGTAGATCAGCATGGCTACGTTAGTTTAGGAATCAGCGTTGACTATATTATGACCGCAGCTAAAAATGCAAAAATCGTTATTGCTCAAATCAATAATAATCTGCCCCGGACACATGGCGATTGCTTTATGCATATCAGCGAATTTGATTATTTAGTTAAAGAAGACACTCCTATTCAAGAACTTCCTCAAGCAGCTCCAACAAAAGAAGAGCAGGAAATAGGCAAATACTGTGCCAGCCTGATTCAAGATGGAGATACTCTGCAGCTTGGTATCGGCAGCCTTCCTGATGCAGTTTTGGATTGTCTGCATGATAAAAAAGATTTAGGTATTCATAGCGAAATGTTTAGTGATGGTGTTATGAAGCTGGTGAAAAAAGGGGTTATCAACAACAGCAAGAAAACACTCCACCCAGGAAAAATGGTCGCTACATTCCTGATGGGAAGCCGGGAACTGTATGATTTTATTGATGACAATCCTAGTATTCATATGGCACCAGTGGACTATACAAATGATCCAGAAGTTATTGCTAAAAATGATCGTCTGATTTCGATTAACAGCTGTGTCCAAGTCGATTTAACTGGCCAAGTAGCTTCAGAGAGTATTGGTATCACACAAATCTCAGCCGTCGGCGGTCAATTAGATTTTGTCAGAGGAGCCAATATGTCTAAAGGAGGCATCTCTATCATTGCAATGCCTTCTACTACCAGAAATAATACCGTCAGTAAAATTGTTCCATGTCTGGATCAAGGAGCTGTAGTGACCACAGGTAGAAATGATGCTGCAGTCATCATTACCGAGTACGGTATTGCTGATTTGAGAGGCAAATCCATTCGTGAACGCAGTCGTGCACTAATTGAGATTGCTCACCCTAATTTCCGGGAGGAGTTACAGAAAGAATGGGAAAACCGCTATCACATGACATGGTAATGATATGACGGTACAAAATAATCTATGATTCAAGGAAGGTGGATTTATTTGGAAACTGAAATTGTATTAGCAGGTGCAGTGAGAACTGCTATTGGAAAATACGGAGGAGCTTTAGCTAATACCTCTGTAGTAGATCTTGGTGCTATCGTTATAAAAGAAGCAATCAAAAGAGCAGGAATTGCTCCTGACCAAGTAGATGAAGTCAGCATGGGAGCTGTATTGCAGGCCGGCATGGGTCAAAATATTGCCCGGCAGGCAGCAATCAAAGCAGGATTGCCCGTAGAAGTACCTGCTCAAACATTAAATATCTTATGCGGCAGCGGTCTAAAGAGCGTCAACATGGCAGCAGCTATGATTGCAGCCGGGGAAGCAGACATTATCGTCGCCGGCGGGATGGAAAATATGTCAGCAGCAGCTTATGCATTAAAAAATGCACGTTTTGGCTACCGCATGGGTAATGGCGAAATGATTGACACGATGATTAATGATGGCTTGACAGATGCTTTTAATCATTATCATATGGGAATTACCGCTGAAAATGTGGCTGAGAAATATCACATTACCCGGGAAGAGCAGGATGCTTTTGCAGCAGAAAGTCAGCAAAAAGCGGAAAAAGCGATTGCTGAAGGACGCTTTAAAGATGAAATCGTTCCAGTTCCAATAAAGGTAAAAAGAGAAACAGTCATGTTTGAACAAGATGAATTTCCCCGCAGCGGCATCACTTCTGAAGGCCTTAGCAAAATGAGACCGGCCTTTAAACCAGATGGCGGAACTGTTACAGCTGCAAATGCTTCTGGAATCAACGATGGAGCTGCCGCGGTTGTGGTAATGAGTGCAAAAAAAGCGAAAGAGCTTGGTGTAAAACCAATGGCTCGCTGGGTCGTGGGAGCTAGCGCCGGCGTAGATCCTGCAATCATGGGAATTGGCCCTGTTGAAAGTACCGGAAAAGCCTTAGCAAAATCAGGCTTGACCATCGAACAAATGGACTTAATCGAAGCAAATGAAGCCTTTGCTGCTCAAGCACTAGCTGTTGGAAATGAGTTAAACTGGAATGCTGAACGTGTAAACGTCAATGGCGGAGCTATCGCATTAGGTCATCCAATCGGTGCTTCAGGTGCCCGGATATTGGTTACCCTGCTTCACGAAATGGAGAAGCAGCAGTCCCGCTACGGTCTTGCTACGCTTTGTGTCGGCGGCGGTATGGGGATTAGTACAATTGTAGAGAGGATGTAGACGATGCAGTATTTAAACTACGAGGTACAAAATGAAATTGGACTGCTAACAATTAATCGTCCTAATGCTCTAAATGCCTTAAACAGCCAAGTCATAGCTGAACTTTCAGAGCAGGTAAAGGAAATAGCTGATTCTTCCCTACGCTGTCTGGTTATCACAGGAGCTGGCTCTAAAGCCTTCGTTGCAGGTGCAGATATTGCTGAAATGAAGGATTTAACTGCTCAACAAGCACAGGATTTTTCAGAGGAAGGCAATCAGGTGATGAAGCAAATTGAGGCGCTGCCAATGCCAGTTATTGCAGCGGTCAATGGCTATGCACTGGGCGGCGGCTGTGAGCTAGCATTAAGCTGTGATTTACGAATCTGCTCAGAAAACGCAGTTTTCGGTCTGCCAGAGGTGGGATTGGGTATTTTACCAGGTTATGGAGGTATACAACGCCTAGTCCGCGTAGCCGGCTTGTCTCAAGCAATGGAAATGGCCTTCACAGCCCGCAATATCAAAGCAGGCGAAGCCTTATCTATTGGATTAGTCAGTCAGGTTATTCCTGCTGAAGAATTAATGGAAAAAGTGATGAAAATGGCAGAAAGAATTGCTGCCAACGCACCAGCTGGTGTAAGAGCTGTAAAAAAAGTGGCACAGGCAAGCATTGGTTTATCTATCGAAGATACTTATCTTTTAGAAAGCGAACTATTCGGCAAGTGTTTCTTGACAGCCGATCAAGAAGAAGGTATGAGCGCCTTTCTTGAAAAGCGAAAACATGCACCCTACACCGGTCAAAAGAAAATGTAATAAGTGCTGTGGCGGGTGCAAAAACAGACTCCTAAGAACAAGTTAAAAGGGCACAGCACTAGTCTGAGACTATATGTACATTCCCTTATAGATAAAAAACAAAGCAGATATTTTATCAGAGTAAATAGCTAAAAAATGGTTTAGATTTACTGTTTCACAGCAATTTTGTCTAGGAGTATCACATGCTTCTATAAAAGATCTGTCGCATTGTCTCAAAACTATCGGCAGGATTATTGAAGCTCCTATTCTATTTTTTGAGAAAACACGTATATCTTAACCTCATAAGGAGGACAACTATGAAGATTGCCGTAATAGGCGCAGGAACAATGGGAGCTGGTATTGCCCAGGCCTTCGCCATTAATCCAGAGTATGAAGTATTATTATGTGATATAAAACCCGAATGGGCTGAAAATGGAAAACAAAAAATTGAAAGTAATTTAAACAGGCTTGTTAAAAAAGGAAAAATAACTCAAACAGAGCTAACAGATATTTTGAACCGCATTAACACTGGCAGTTCTAAAGATGCTGCTGACTTCGATTTAATTGTCGAAGCTGCAGTAGAAAAAATGAATTTGAAAAAAGAAATCTTCAAAGAACTTGATGAGCTTTGTAAACCTGAAACAATTTTTACAACAAACACATCTTCGTTATCTGTAACAGAATTATCTAACGACTTAACACGCCCTGTGATTGGTATGCATTTTTTCAATCCAGCACCAGTAATGAAGCTAGTAGAAGTTGTTTCCGGTCTGACAACTCCAAAAGAGCTAGTAGACAAAATTGCAGCGATTTCAGAAGCTATTGGAAAAACACCTGTCATCGTTGAAGACTCTGCCGGCTTTGTTGTGAATCGCTTGTTAGTTCCCTCGATAAATGAAGCAATCGGTATTTATGCAGAGAAAGTAGCTAGTGCTGAAGACATCGATACAGCAATGAAGCTAGGCGCAAATCATCCAATGGGACCATTAGCTTTGGGAGATTTGATTGGTTTGGATGTTTGTTTGGCAATCATGGAGGTCTTGTATAGTGAGATGGGGGATTCAAAATACAGACCTCACCCACTATTGCGGAAAATGGTCCGCGGCAATCAATTAGGACGTAAAACTGGAAAAGGATTTTTTGACTATTCAAGATAAAAAGAAGTAAGTGGGTTATATATTTTCAATTTGAGCAGAGCCTATAGCTGAGAATTTGTATTGGCTCTGCTCATTCATTTGCAGCAGCATGCTTATTTCAAAAAAAAAAGGGCGCTGTCACCTCAGTATTGAAACGATTACTTATCGTTAACTAGAGGCTTAGTCAGCATTCCATGCATTTTCATCCCTTTGTTATAATTTTTATTTATAGTTGTTATTAATTTTCATGATTAGACAGAACAACAATCCCTTTTTACAATATAATTGAAAGCGCTTCAAAAAAATAATGGTTGGAGGAAAAGAAATGGAGACAAAAAAGAATAGATGGGCCATTTTGGTCGCAGCTATTGTTATCAATATGTCCTTAGGGGCAGGTTATGCATGGTCTGTTTTTCAAGCAGCACTACTGGAAGTCAACACAGATTGGGCCTTAAGTCAGACGTCTTTGGCTTTTAGCATATCCTTCGCGATGGTACCAGTAGGCATGATTATTTGTGGTCCGATTATTGATAAGCATGGCGGGAAAAAGATTGTTCTGCTGTCCGGTCTGTTATTTGGTATCGGAATGTTTGCAACAGGATTCGTCAACAGTATCCCTATGCTGTATCTCACCTATGGCTTAATTTTAGGGTTAGGAATTGGTGCAGGCTATGGTACAGCAACCTCACTGACAGTTAAATGGTTTCCTGATAAGAAAGGCTTAGCCGGAGGTTTGACAGCTGCTGGATTTGGTTCAGGATCGATTATTCTGGCACCTATTGCTACGAGTATGATTAACTCTGTCGGCATCCACACAACCTTCAAAATTCTTGGCGGTGTTTTACTGGTTGTCATCTGTACTGCTTCATTCTGGATGTCTAAACCAGCTACATTAACTAATACAGCTGCCGTTCAGAACACCAACACTGATAAAAATTATAAAGAGATGTTAAAAGAATCAAATTTTTGGCTGCTTTGGGTTGTTTATACATTTGCAGCAACAAGCGGAATGATGATTATTGGACATGCAGCTAGTTTAGCTGAGTACTATTCATTGGGCACTGGAACAGTTATTGTTATGATTGTTGGATTATCCAATACCCTAGGACGGATTATCTGGGGAGCCGTTTCTGATAGGTTAGGAAGATATCTTACTGTATTGCTGATGTTTATCGTTTCTGCTGCCGGATTGCTTCTATTAAACTTTAATGAAATTCTTGGCGCAGCGGCGGGAATCATCGGATTAATATTCATCCCTTCTTCCTTCGGCGGCTTCTTAGGGTCCTTCCCAGGAATCACAGCTGAAAACTGGGGCGCATCGAAAGCTGCAGCTAATTACGGCTGGATGTTTACTGCTTACGGCATCGCCTCAATTATGGGTCCATCCATCGCCTCACGCATACGTGAAGCCAGCGGATCTTATTCAATGGCACTAATCATCGCTATGGTTATGGCGGTAATCGGCGCATTACTTATTCTATGGTTTATGGCCAAGAAAAAAGCGGCGGCTGCTAAAGAAGAAGCATAAACTACTTAATCTATATGAAAACAATCAAAGAGAGGCAATGCTTAGCAAAAATCTGAGCATTGCCTCTCTTTTTGAATAAACTTCTTTCATTACCAAAGGATTACGGCTGTACTTTCGCTATCTTCCCTTGTTCGATATAAACCATTAAAATACTTACATCTGCTGGATTTACGCCGCTGATTCGACTTGCCTGAGCAATTGTTTCCGGTTGAATCTTCTGCAGCTTCTGTCTAGCTTCTGTTGCCAATCCATTGATTGCTTCATAGTCAATATTCTCCGGAATGCGTTTTGCTTCCATACGCTTCAGCTTATCAACTTTTTCCATGGCTTTTTTGATATAGCCTTCATATTTAATCTGAATTTCTACCTGTTCAATCACCTTATCAGCTAAAATTTCTTCGCTTTCCGGAATAAATTGCAGAACCTCACGGTAAGACATTTCAGGACGCTTCAGAAAATCTCCGGCAAGAACACCGTCTTTCAACGGAACAGAGCCTTTTCTCTCAAGAAAAGCCTGCACTTCAGCCGTTGGCTTCACTCGGACTGTATTCAGTCGTTTAATCTCATTTTCAACTGCCTCTTTCTTTATCAGATAGCTTTGATACTGCTCCTCTTTTACCAATCCTATTTCATGTCCCTTTTCAGTCAGACGCAAATCTGCATTATCATGACGCAAAATTAAACGATACTCTGCCCGTGAAGTTAATAACCGATAAGGCTCATTCGTTCCTTTTGTCACCAAATCATCAATCATCACACCGATGTAGCCATCACTGCGCTTCATAACAAATGGCTCTTGTCCTTGAACCTTTAAAGCCGCATTAATTCCGGCAATTAGTCCTTGACCCGCTGCTTCTTCATAGCCGCTGGTTCCATTTGTCTGTCCAGCTGTATAAAGATTTTCAATCACCTTTGTTTCCAATGTCGGCCGCAGCTGATGAGGAACAACCACATCATACTCAATAGCATAGCCAGTCCGCATCATTTCAGCCTTTTCCAAACCGGCAATTGAATGTAATACATCCGTTTGAACATCCTCCGGCATAGACGTTGAAAGACCCTGAACGTAAACTTCTTCAGTATTTGCACCCTCTGGTTCTAAGAACAGCTGATGGCGGGGCTTATCAGAAAAACGAACAATTTTATCCTCAATTGATGGGCAATAACGCGCCCCGACACCCTCGACAATTCCGGTAAACATTGGGGCACGATGAAGATTATTTTGAATAATTTCATGCGTTTTTTCATTTGTGTAAGTCAACCAGCAGGATAACTGCTCTGTATTGTAGGAACTATCCGGCGTGCTAAAGCTGAAATGATTCGGCGCTTCATCTCCCGGCTGTTCTTCCGTTACACTGTAATTAATACTACTTGATTTCACGCGCGGAGGAGTACCCGTTTTAAAGCGGGCAATTTCCAGTCCTAACTCTTTCAAATGATTCGCCAAACCAATAGAAGGCAGTGAATTATTCGGTCCGGAAGAATACTTCAGTTCACCAATGATGATTTCTCCTCTAAGAGCTGTACCCGCAGTAATAATCACCGTTTTACTCAGATATCTGGCGCCTGTTGACGTGACTACACCCTTACAAACACCCTCTTCAACGATTAAGCTTTCCACTACACTTTGACGCAGCGTTAAATTTTCAGTCTGTTCAATCGTGTGCTTCATTTCTGTTGCATAGGCATGCTTATCCGCCTGTGCACGCAGCGCACGGACAGCTGGACCTTTGCCTGTGTTCAGCATCCGCATTTGAATATAGGTTTTATCTATATTGCGTCCCATTTCACCGCCCAAAGCATCAATCTCTCTCACGACCACACCCTTCGCCGGTCCTCCGACAGAAGGATTACATGGCATAAAAGCAACCATATCTAAATTTATTGTTAAAAGCATCGTTTTACTTCCCATACGGGCAGCAGCCAAAGCGGCTTCAGAGCCGGCATGTCCAGCTCCTACCACGATAACATCATACATTTCTGCATTAAATTGATTCATTCGTCATTATTCTTCCCTTCTATTTCCCCAAGCAAAACTGACTAAACAGCTGAGTGATTAATTCATCCTGCACGCTATCACCAACAATTTCTCCCAGATAGTCCCAACAGCGGGTCATATCTATTTGAACTAAATCCACAGGCATTCCTGATTGAATCCCCCGAATTACCTCATCCAAAGACAGGGCTGCCTGATCCAGCAAAGCTATGTGACGAGTGTTAGATACATAGGTTGCATCCTTTTCACCCGTCACGCCGCCAAAAAACAAATCAGCAATTTTTAGCTCCAGCTGTTCCATGCCTGTATTAGATAATACCGACACAGGTAAAATCTCTTCTTCGGCTACCAGCTCTTTCAGAGCTGCTCTATCCAGCTTTGTTTCAAGATCCATCTTATTCAACAGGATGATGCGCTTCAGCCCGTCAGTCGCCTCTAAAAGCTGTCTATCCTCTTCTGACAATGATTCATTCTGATTCAAAACCAGCAAAATTAAATCTGATTCTGCCAATGCCTTTCGACTGCGCTCTACGCCAATTCGCTCTACAATGTCTTCTGTTTCCCGAATCCCGGCTGTATCAATCAGTTTCAAGGGAACCCCTCTGACATTCACATATTCTTCTATAACATCTCGGGTTGTTCCTGCAATATCAGTAACAATCGCCTTTTCCTCTTTCAATAAATGATTCAGCAGACTTGATTTCCCGACATTAGGACGGCCAATGATGGCGGTACTCAATCCTTCTCTCAGTATTTTTCCTTGCTTGGCAGTAGTCAGCAAAGCTTCAATTTGTGTTTTTACAAACTCCGCTTTTTCCAACAAAAGCTTCGTCGTCAGCTCTTCTACATCATCATATTCAGGATAATCAATATTTACCTCGACCTGTGCTAATGTTTCTAGGATTTCCTGACGCAGCGAACGGATTAAAGCTGAAAGATTACCATCCAGCTGATGTAGTGCAACCTGCATCGCTTTATCTGTTTTTGCTCTGATTAAATCCATCACAGCTTCTGCCTGAGACAAATCCATACGGCCATTTAGAAAAGCACGTTTGGTGAATTCTCCAGGCTCAGCTAAACGGGCTCCTTCCCGCAACAACAGCTGCAGCAGCTGATTAACCACCACAATACCGCCATGACAATTGATTTCTACCACGTCTTCCCGGGTAAAGGTCTTTGGTGCTTTCATGACAGAAACCATTACCTCATCCAATAGTTCATCAGATTTCGGATCTACAATATGCCCGTAATGAATCGTATGGGACGGGACATCCTTCAATGTTTTATTGCCGGAGCGATACACGCGGTCAGCCACAGCTAACGCCTCATCTCCACTTAAACGGACAATACTGATCGCCCCTTCTCCCGGCGGCGTAGAAATCGCTGCAATTGTATCAAATTCCAAGGTAATTTGCTGCATCATCGTCTTCCTTTCTTTCTACCACACTTACTAATCTATGTATTTTAAACTACAAAAAAAGCGCCCACTCCACCCTTGTAAGTTCAAGGCTGGATTTAGCACTTTGACTGCTTTATTCCATTGCTTTTTACTGGAAATAGGATAGCATAATTTCAATGATTTAGCAACTTACTACAAATAGATTTCTGAACATAACTAAAATATCCAAACTCTTCTTTGAAATCCGAATAGAGGTTGAAACTGGAGCACAAGCCACTGTACTTAACTGCACCGTGTAGCCGCCGAAGTAACTTTTTCAGAAATAAACGAATACCCTTTGGAGATTATCTAACTTTGAATAATAAAAAAAACAACTTAAAGTAACTTACATTTTTATTTTTTCTCATCTCAAGAAATCCTTTCTTGATTGGTGAACTGGACTACAAGGGATAAACAAATATTTATCAGTACCTATTTGATTCTCAAGGTTTAAAACTTCTATCTCACTCTTTCTGTATTTTTTTCAACAGGCTTGTTAATACTTAATTATTTATGAAACCTGTGTTGTTTTATAAAATTATTTATCAGAAAGCAAGAATTTCTTTTAGGTTATTGGTGTAATAATTTTAAGTATCTATTTACTTTGCTTTTCTCCTCTTTAATCATTACAATAGAGATGTAGAAAGATTAGGAGGTCATCACTATGTCCCATAAAAACAGAGAAAACTTTGAACAAATGACTGAACGAATGAACAGCATTACCTTATCTACAGGAAACGTAAATAAAAAATATATCCTGCGTGATATCATCTTCGCGACAGACCGGGTAGAAGCAGATTTGTTTGCTCCGGATGCAGAACCAAATACTATTTTTAAAAATGTTTGCCAGAAGCTCAAGCAAATGGCTTTTGAATATGAAGCAGATGCTGTAATCAACTGCCACTTTGAAGAGAAATTCGTTGATCAGGGTGATCACAAGTATATAGAAATTTTTGCTTACGGTACTGTTGTTCAATTCACTCAAACAACTATTGGCTAAAATAAAAAAGCAGAAGAACTAACAAATCAGTTCCTCTGCTTTTTATTCTACCCGTAAAAAAACCTGATTCTGGGAAGAATCAGGCTGGGAGAAGCGTTGCCGCTTCAACTACTTTATCATCGCATTGTCTACGCTGATAAGAATGATTTCGTATTAAAATATACTTTTTTTATACCCTCTTGTCAATGCCTTTCAGTAAAAACCTTGATACATAAGCATTTCCAATTCAATTCTTTCATCCACAAAAACCATATAATTTTCTATTCTCATCGCAAAAAGCAAAACTATCAAGAATGCTGATATTACTGCTTTTTTACGATTATGTATGCCGTTCATGGAATTATAATAAAATATAGTTAGCGGGTCTCCTTTTATCAATCTCATTTAAAAGAAGCACCTATCTTTTCTTTGATAATACATAAGAGTAACCTCTTCCTTAACTTTCAATATGGCTTTTTAATCATTTTATTCATTTCAATTTTCTGCTATAGACGAGCTTTTCAATAAAGAGTATATTAGATAAAAAATGAAGCTAAGGAGCTGTTTGAGTATGAAAACTATTGATATGCATTGTGATACGATTATGAGAATTTATCAATCTCCATCTTCTGAGACAAATGATTGTTTAAAGAAAAGTTCTTTTCAAATAGATAGAGACAAATTGATTGCTGGCGATTACCTACTGCAGAACTTCGCTTTATTTATCGATAAAGAGGAAACTGCGGATCCGTACACCGTCTGCAAAGAAATGGCTGCCTGCTTTTATACCGAAATGGAGAAAAATCAAGATTGGATACGTCCAGTCACAACGTATCAGGAAATCATAGCAAATCAAAATGATAAAAAAATAAGTGCACTTCTTACAATGGAAGAGGGTGCACCTACACATGGGGAATTAGCAAAGCTTGATGAATTCTACCAGCTAGGCGTACGAATGATGACATTAACCTGGAATTATCCAAATGAAATTGGCTTTCCAAATGCTGCTTTCTTTGATCAAAAGACAAATACTTTGCTGTCTGATCAGCAGGGTTTGACGACTCAAGGCATTCCTTTTGTTCAGCGAATGGAAGCGCTGGGTATGATTATCGATGTTTCCCACGGATCAGATCAGTTGGTAGAGGACGTTTTAACCTATACACAGGCGCCTTTTGTAGCTAGCCATTCAAATGCTCGAGCTGTTTGTCCTCATTACCGCAACTTACCAGATAACTTAATTAAAAAAATAGCTGAACGCGGGGGAGTAATTGGCATTAATTATTTTGATCAATTCCTTATCCATGGAAATCACTCTCTTTTCGAAGCGTTTGTTGCTCACGTCAATCACCTACGAAACATTGGCGGTATTGAATGTATCGGATTAGGCTCAGATTTTGACGGTATTATCCCGTCACAAGAGCTGCCTGATGCTTCGGCAGTAAATAGGTTATATGATGTATTGAAGCGCACCGGATATACAGCTGCAGAACTGGATAAAATTTTTACAGAAAATGTACTTCGTCTATACAAAGATTGTCTCCGGTCATAAAAAAATCTTTTTCTGATAGCCAAGGCGAATGACTAACTTATTTTGTTTTCTCAAACTGATGGTTTATTGCATTTTAAACAAGCAGCTAAAAAGATTTTTTTCATAAATTACTTTAAGGTATTCATAATCGTTTGTTTAATATTCTTGATATAAGTGGAAATATCTATGTTATTGGACTGAATATATATGAAAAGAACTGTCCCCCAAAGAAGCAGATTAATTAGTATTAACGTTGAAATAATCCGTTTGTTTCTTGCAGAAATATAAGCTTTTCGCCATTTGGGTTCATTTCGGCGTTTTTTTAGAAATTCATATGTATGATAGGCCATAAGATCATTCCTCTCTCTCAAAACACATTTACTAATTCATAATTTTTTTGCTTTTCATTGCATCACTTCTATATTGATTATTTTATCATACACAACAACCATTTAGCATGCTTTCCATTCTTTTTATAAAATATTTTTATATAAATATATAAGTATCTTAAGCTTATGATGCAAGTTATTCTTTAGTTAATAGTAAATAATTGCCTAACGATTTTATTACTGTAATAAAAAAACAGACAGCCTGCACTTAAATTGCAAGCTGTCTATTTTTTAGTAATATTTCTTCGCTGGCTCTACAACCAGATAACGATAAGGCTCATCACCTTCAGAATGGGTTTTAATGTACTCATCTTTACTTAAAGCAAAGTGAATCTGTTTTCTTTCAAACGCAGGCATCGGCTCTAAAAATACCGGCTGACCTGTACGTTTGACCTTGTCGGCAGTTCGTTCTGCTAGACGCTTCAGAATTGCCTGACGCTTCTCCCGATAATCTCCTACATTAACTACAACAGAAAGTTTTCCTACAGCTGTCCGGTGAATAAAGACCTGCGCCAGATATTGCATAGCATTTAGTACCTTACCATGCTTCCCAATAAGAATACCTTGTTTATTCGTATCTAAATGGAAAATCACACTGTCAGATGTACGTTCTAAACGAACCAGTGCTGGTGCATTCAGTTCTTTAGATATATTGGTCAAATACAAAGCAAGCTCTGTGATTGCTTCCTCATCACCAAGATTTTCCAGCTCTTCCACAGCTTTTTCCGATGTAGCCGCTTGGACTGATTCTGTTTGTTCCTGTTTAACCGCCTCGTCAGCAACAACAATATCCTCGACTGTTTCTTCCACAGCTTCTGATATCTCCTCACTGATTGTCGGCTCAATCGAAACCTGTGCCTGTTTCTTACCTAAACCAAGAAACCCTTTCTTTGCTTCTGACAAAACAGTGATTTCAACAGCATCCTTTGTCAGCTGCAGAGCATTCAGCCCTTTACTTGTTGCTTCTTCTACAGTATTACCTTCATAAACCGGCATTTCAAAACCTCCCTTGTTTATCGCTTTTTATTTCTCTTTTTCTTAGGATTTTTTGCTTTTTCCAGTGCTTTTTCCAGTTGTTTCTGCTGATTAATTTTTGCTTCCCGTTCAGCTTTGATCTTAAACGGATTGTTGATTAGTAATGTTTGGACTACTGAGAAGGCATTTGAAATCACCCAGTATAATGATAAACCACTGGCCAGATTCAGACCCATCATGAAGATCATTACCGGCATCACATAGTTCATTATTTTTAAGGAAGCATTTGATTCAATTTGACTCATACTTGTCAAATAGCTACTTGCAAAAGTAAACGCTGCTGCCAAAATCGGCAGAATAAGATATGGGTCAGGCGAAGCCAGATTTAGCCATAAAAAGCTGCCTTCACGTAATTCAGGAACACGTGAAATGGATTGATAAAGTGCCATCATAATCGGCATTTGAACGAGTAAAGGTAAACAGCCGGCGTATGGATTTACACCATTTTCAGCGTATAGACGCTGCTGCTCCTCTCGGAATATCCGTTGAGTTTCCTGATCTTTAGAAGCATATTTTTCTTGAAGAGCTTTCAGCTGAGGCTGCAGCTCCTGTGTTTTCCGCGTACTTTTTGTCTGAAAGTGCATCAGCGGCAGTAAAATGACACGGATAACCAGAGTGAACAGAATAATACCAATCCCTGTATTTCCCGAAACAGATAGGAACTTAATAGCTTCGGCAAAATAATAAACGATATATCGTTCCCAAATTCCCGTACTGCTTTCACTAATTGGTGCTGTACCACAGGCTGACAAAACAAAAACCAATGAGACTAAACCAGCCATTAATAATAGGCGCTTATACTTTTTCACAAATCTATTCCTCACTTACTTTCAAAATTTTTGCAAGATTTAATACATGTGTCAAGTTCTTCAAAACCTCTTCAGATGTCAGCTCCTGAACACCCGGCCGGGCTATGACGATAAAATCACATGTTTCATCAATCTGATCTTTTAATGTATACAGTGCTGTCCGTATCTTTCGCTTTACAGCATTTCGAGTCACGGCATTTCCAATTTTCTTTCCTACTGAAATACCTACACGAAAATGTTGCTGCTCTTTTTTCAGCACATATATAACAAATCTACGATTTGCACAGGACTGTTTATTCAAAAATACCTGCTGAAATTCTTTTTCTTTTTTTACTCTGTAGGACTTCTTCATCTGCATCCCTTGTTTCTATATTGGTTTTACTGTCTATATAAATCCTGAAAGTCTCCAGGCCCGTATCTTCAGTGGGCTTTATATAATGATAGCATACTCTTAAAAAATTTTTCACAGTTTCTTATTTATTGAAGAATAAAGAATTCTTATGACTTCAACTCTATATATTATCATTGTTGCACTTTTTTTTCATCAGTTATTTTTTTCTGTATGATTCTATTACAGCCTCTTTGACAGAAAATCTCCTTTTACCTAAACAGAAACATTCAGCTGTCAGCATTTCCTCCTCATACAGCAGCATTACAACTAGATACTTTCCTTTAGACTAACTGATTTAAAATACACATTTTTCATACGGATAAACTTGGAAAACATTCCATCAGTTCGTTTCTTTAATAAAATTTATACCGCTAAAACTTTTAAAAAGAACCCTTTATTATTTATACATCAACTGTGTTGTATAGATAATAAAGGGTTCTTATTTATAAGCGTTATAAAAGTTGATTTGTACTGCGTTTACGCTGAAATTACTTTTCTACCTTTACGACGTCTGCTTGCTAACACACGGCGACCGTTTTTAGTACTCATGCGTTTACGAAATCCATGAACTTTTTGACGTTTACGTTTATTTGGTTGATATGTTCTTTTCATTAATTCCACCTCCTGAACTACCATCTATCCAATTAAGATATAGACATACTTTGATAGTATAACGAATTGCCCCTTGATTTGTCAATAAAACTCCGGGAAATAATTCTGTTTTTTTCTATAAAGTTATCCACATTTTTTTATTGCTAGTGGATATTTTGTGGATATCCTTTTTATTGATTTCTTTTCTCTTTGATTTTTCCACTTGTTTTACACAAAAAAACAGCCTGTGAAAAAGATATACACACCCCATTTATTTTTTGTGGATAATATAAAAAAAGCCAATTATATCAAGACCTTTTATCCTTACCGACTTGTGGATAACTATGAACAATCCCACTTATCCCCGATTCCTATTCTTCTTGTGGATAAGTTTTTCCCTATTTGTTGATTTATTTTCCACAATATTGATTTGCCTGTGGAAAAACTCTTCAAAAAATGCTAAAATCTAATTTGCGAATCAATAATGAGATAAGACTTTTCATATTCATTTACAAGGAGGTCTCACAATGCCAGATGTGGAAAGTTTCTGGAAAAATTTAGAAACAGCTTATCAGTCCGTTTTGTCTGCGCCTAGCTTTGATGCCTGGATTAAAACAACCAACCCGTTAAAGCTGGAGAACAGTCAACTGTGGCTGGAGGTCCCTTCTGCCGTCCACAGAGATTACTGGGAGAAAAATTTAGCAGCAAAAATTGTCGAAATCGGCTTTCAGATGACTGGAAGCGAAATTATTCCTCATTTTGTTGTTAGTGGAGAGCATGCTGCCGCTGCAGAACCCGAACGAGAGCAGCCGGAGCCTCGGGAGATTCTTGATCATTCCAAGAAAACCATGTTAAATCCCAAGTATTCTTTTGATACCTTTGTTATCGGTAAAGGAAATCAGATGGCCCATGCAGCTGCACTGGTCGTCGCAGAAGATCCTGGTTCTATCTATAACCCGTTATTCTTTTATGGAGGCGTTGGTCTAGGTAAAACCCATTTAATGCATGCTATTGGGCATCAAATGCTGCAAAGCCGGCCTAATGCAAAAATTAAATACGTCAGCAGTGAAACATTCACCAATGAGTTCATCACATCTATTCAAACGAAAAAGTCTGAAGAATTTCGAAACGAATATCGAAATGTTGATTTACTTCTAGTAGATGATATTCAGTTTCTTGCTGAAAAAGAAGCAACACTGGAAGAATTTTTCCATACCTTCAATGATCTTTATAATGAAAATAAGCAAATTGTGCTGACCAGCGACCGTCCGCCCAATGATATTCCAAAATTACCTGAACGACTTGTTTCCCGCTTTGCATGGGGACTTTCTGTAGACATCACTCCTCCTGATTTGGAAACGAGAATTGCTATTCTACGCAAAAAGGCGGATGCAGAACGACTTGAAATTCCTGATGATACATTAAGCTATATTGCTGGACAGATTGATTCTAATATCCGGGAATTAGAAGGCGCACTAGTGCGTGTTCAAGCTTATGCAACTATCAACGGTCAAGATATTACAACAAGCTTAGCTGCAGACGCTTTAAAATCGCTAAAAGCTGTCGGCAGTAAGAACGATCTTTCTATCTTGCAAATTCAAGAAGAGGTAGCGAAATATTATCATATCCACCTGAAAGATTTAAAAGGTAAGAAGAGAGTAAAAACAATTGTTGTTCCTAGACAGATTTCTATGTATCTCTCAAGAGAACTGACAGACAGCTCGTTACCAAAAATTGGTGCAGAATTTGGCGGCAAGGATCATACAACAGTCATTCATGCCCATGAAAAGATTCAGCAGCTGATGGAAAATGATCCGACGATTCAAAAAGAAGTCAGCGAAATTAAAAATCTGCTGAATTCTTAATGTGGATAAGTTTTCAAGTTTCTAAAAAGTTATCCACAAATTATCCACAGGGTAAAGTTCTTGTACTTCCTGCACTTTCCTACTTTTCCACAAGATTAACAGGCCCTACTACTTTTATTATCTTTTAATATATAATATAAAAGTAAAGGAAGCCTGCCAAGTTATCAAATTTTAAATTCAAAGGAGTGTCTACACGAATGAAGCTAACGATTAAACGCAGTATGTTTTTACAAGAACTGCAAACTGTTCAACGAGCGATTTCATCTAAAACGACTATTCCCATCTTAACAGGTGTTAAAATCGTATTAACAGAGGAAGGCTTATCATTAACAGGCAGCAATGCGGATATTTCCATAGAAAGTTTTTTAAGTGTGGAAGATGAAAAAGCACAAATGACCATTGAAAAAACCGGTAGTATTGTTTTACAAGCCCGCTTCTTTGGAGAAATTATTAGAAAACTTCCTGAAGAAACAGTTACATTAGAAGTTTTAGAAAATAATCAGGTCGCAATCACCTCTGGAAAAGCTGATTTTACCGTAAATGGTTTGGATGCAGATAATTATCCACACCTTCCTGTTATCGATGCCAAAAATCAAATTCAGCTGCCGGTTCATCTTTTGACTAAAATTATCAATGAAACCAGCTTTGCTGTTTCGCTACACGAAAGCCGCCCAATTCTGACAGGTGTACATTTTGTCTTGGAAAACCAACAGCTGCTTGCCGTTGCAACGGATTCACATCGCTTAAGTCAACGGGTAATTCCAATTGAACAGGCAGCTGAAAATTTCAATATCGTTATTCCAGGAAAAAGCCTTTTAGAGCTTTCCCGTTCATTTACAAATGAAGAGGAAATGGTTGAAATCAGTATCATGGAAAACCAAGTATTGTTTAAAACCAAAACAATGTATTTCTATTCCAGACTACTTGAAGGGAACTACCCGGATACAAACCGTCTGATCCCTACCAGCTTTAACACAGAAGTAGATATTGATGTACCTGAATTTTTGGCAGCAATTGAGCGGGCATCTCTACTATCTCATGAAGGACGTAACAATATTGTGCGCCTATCTGTTTCTTCAGAAGCAGTTACACTTTACGGAAACTCTCCAGAAGTAGGGAAAGTGGAAGAAGAATTAAATTATGAAAAGGTTTCAGGAGACCCTTTGGAGATTTCCTTCAACCCTGATTATATGAAAGCTGCTCTTAGAGCATTTGGCGATACATCAATAACTGTAAAATTCATTTCTCCGATTCGTCCGTTTACGCTAGAACCCACGGAAGCAGATATGAACTTTATTCAACTAATTACACCTGTCCGGACAAATTAACAAACGGCAGAACGAAATCTTCATAACAAAAACTGCGGAATAGCATATACGCTATTCCGCAGTTTTTTCGTAGAGCCATAAGAACAGTTGACCACAGACTGTGAATAAACTAAAAAGTAGAAAAACCAGCTGAAAGTTATCCACAGAAAAAAGCGTCAGTAGAGAGCCGCCAATAATTGGTCCCAAAGTATTGCCAATCCGTACAAGCTCAGCCAAACCAAAATAGAATCCTTTATTATAATCTGTTGAAAAGGCATCAATCTGATAATCAAAATTACTGCCTAATAAAATTTCACCGGAGCTATAGCAAATAATCATTAAGAAAAAGGAAAGTTCTTGAGCAGCATAAGGAATTAGCAGCAGACTGAAGCTAAATAACAGGTTGCTAATTTTTAAAAGCTTCATCGGTGATTGTTTTCTTAATAAATAGAGCATGGGAAATTGGAGCAGCATGATTAACAGAGAAGAAAGAGACAGCATCAAGCTGTATTTCTGCTGTCCTAATGCAATCATTGGCTCAGAAATGAAGAATAATGAAACAGTAGACTGAAATTGCGCATAGGCAAAATAGGAAAAAGCGATTCCTGCTAAAAAGATCAAAAAGCTTCGAAACTGTTTCCTATCTTGAGGTAAAGCGAAAATCTTTTTAGTGATTTGCTGCGTTTCTTTCTGAGAATAGGAAGAAAAGATCCAGACATTCAAGCAGCTGAAAATGACATATGCTCCCCCTAGCATGCTGTAAGCTGTAGGAACAGAGATAGAACCTGCCGTCTGAATCAACGGGCCTAGAAAAGCACCTACAGCTAAAAGCCAGTATCTAGTGGTAAAGACTTTTTTCCTATTTTTTAAAGAAGAATTGAAAGATAGAATTTTCTTGACTGTCGATTCATGAATAACATAGCAAATTCCGCTAAATCCGTTTAAAAGAAAAAATAGCGGCACTGTTGATACAGTGGTTAATCCAATAAAAGTCATCCCCCAGACAAAGGACACTAGGCATACTACCTGATTTAGCTTGAATTTATCCGATAGATGCCCGCCTATCGGACCAAAAAGCATACTGCACAAAGGATTGACTCCGACAATAAGACTTAATTCCCAGGTAGAGAAATGGAAGGTTTCTGATAAATAAATCATAAGAAACGGAACACTCATAAACATAGCAATCCTGCTGATAAATGTTTCACCAAGAAGAATAGTATTTTGTTTGTTCTTACTAATAATGACAATATTTGCCCCCTTTTTTTCTATGTTATCATGGTAATCATAGACAAAAAATTTGAGGTGAGAATACTCACTATCGAGGTGGGAAAGTGGAACATTACGGAAAAACTATCAGAAAATTGAGACTGGCGCGGAATGTGAGTCAGCAAACGCTTTGCCAAGCAATTATGAGCCGCTCCAATCTTTCACGATTTGAAAATGAAGAATACATCCCGGGATTTGATAAAGTGATTCAGCTATTAAAGAGACTTAATGTTGAAGTTGATGAATTTATCTACATAAACAATAATTATCAGGTAGATTCGTATGAGCACTTATACAGACAGTTAATTTATGCAGAAAATAGAAGAAATAAACAGGAGCTGCTGCAGGTCTCACAGAATATTTGTGGAGAAAAAGAGAATGGTACAAATTTTTTCGAGCTGTATCTCCTATCTCAGTTAGCTCTTCTGGAACATCATCTACCTGCATATGAGACATTGACAAGCATTACTACAGTGATGAAGCCTGTTTTGTTTCAGACAGAAGACTGGCTATTTGCTGATTTTCGGCGGCTAAATAATTTTTTGCGTATTTTTGAGATAGAAGAAGCTGTCTTTCTCTACCAACGAGCGACAAAAGCATTCAAAAAATATGAGTATTTTACAAAAGAAAATAATGTAGTTATCCATCTAGGCTTAAATCTGGGACAGCTGCTACTGGAAGATGGGGATGCCAGACAGGCGGTTTTCTATTTTGAAGAGGCCAAAGCATACGCTGAGAATAGTAATAAACTATTTCAAAAGCTGACGATTGAGGCTTCTTTGGAGAAAGTTTTAAAAAGCAGCAATAACTCTCACTCATTGGGAAGTTTTGCAGAGCTGTTGACTGTTCTCGAAAAGATGGGTTACACCGATACAGCCGTTGCTTTAAAAAATTATGTAGAATAACAGTATTTAACAGAAGTTTGTAGAGAAAATTTTGTTTTCTATAACTGCTTCTGTTTTTTATTTTTCAAAGATTTTGGAAAAGAATGAAAAGCTTTCAAGAAGAATTTTTCTTGAATTTCATTATAAAATGCATTTTAAGAGATTTTTTTTCGAAATAATAGATTATGTCATTTTTAATTAAAATTGCTTAGAGCGAAAATTAGACGGATAAATTTGTTTTCTGCATGAAAAAAAGGTATAATATTAAAGTAAAAGTGAATTTTAAAAGAGGGATGTATTTTGAAAAAAACACTTATTTTAGAAACTGATTACATGACACTTGGTCAATTTTTAAAAGAGATCAATGTCATCAGCAGTGGTGGTCAGGCAAAATGGTATCTAGCAGAAACCAGTGTTTTTGTGGATGGCGAGCTGGAAAATCGTAGAGGGCGAAAATTATATCCCGGCATGATGATTGAAATACCTGAAGAAGGTACTTTTTTTATGGCGGAAAAAGAAAACGAGTCAGCTGATGAGACTGAATAACATCACTTTGAAGCATTATCGGAATTATGAAGAAGCTGCTCTGACTTTTCCTAAAGCATTGACGATTTTTTTAGGTGAAAATGCTCAGGGGAAAACCAATATGCTGGAAAGTATCTATGTACTGGCAATGACGCGTAGTCATCGGACCAGCAACGAAAAAGAACTTGTCGGCTTTGGACACGATACTGCAAAAATTGAAGGTGTTATCGAGAAGAATTCCGGAACTGTGCCAATGGAGATTATCATTTCCAGTAAAGGAAGAAAAACTAAAGTTAATCATATTGAGCAAAAACGGCTGAGCTCTTACATTGGTCAGCTGAATGTTATCTTGTTCGCACCCGAAGATTTATCGCTGGTAAAAGGCTCGCCTCAGCTTCGAAGGAAGTTTGTTGATATGGAGCTGGGACAGGTCAACCCAATTTATTTGTACGACCTTGTTCAGTATCAGTCTGTATTAAAACAGCGTAATCAATATTTGAAGCAACTGGCTGATAAAAGTCAGACGGATACAGTTTATCTGGATATATTAACAGAGCAGCTGGCCGAGTTTGGCGGAAAGGTGCTTTTTGCTCGTCTTGAATTTATTACAAAACTGGAAAAATGGGCAAACGAACTCCACAAGAAAATCAGCCATGGCCGGGAAGAATTATCCATAGAGTATGCTTCAAGCATAGTACTGCCTGAAGAAAAACAAAGCGTGGAAGAGCTGCAGCAGCTTTTTCTCCAGCAGCTAATGAAGAACCGTAAAAGAGAGCTGTTTAAAGCATCAACCTTTTTAGGACCACATAGAGATGATCTGATATTTAATGTTAATCAGCAGAACGTTCAAACCTATGGATCGCAAGGGCAGCAGAGAACAACAGCACTTAGTGTTAAGCTGGCCGAGATTGATTTAATGTATGCTGAAACAGGAGAATATCCGGTTCTTCTTTTAGATGATGTTATGAGTGAGCTGGATGATGAACGTCAGCTGCATTTACTGGAAACAATAGAAGGAAAAGTGCAAACCTTTATAACAACGACAACCTTGAATCATTTAACCAATAAAATTACTGTTGAACCAGATATATTCCATGTTCAACAGGGAGAGATAGTGAGGGAATCATTGAATGACTGAAGAAGAAAAAAGTATGAAGGAACGTGCAAAGGAGTATGACGCCAGTCAGATCCAGGTACTTGAAGGTCTGGAGGCTGTTAGAAAACGTCCCGGGATGTATATTGGATCAACAAGTTCAGAAGGACTGCATCACTTAGTATGGGAAATCGTAGATAATTCTATCGATGAGGCGTTGGCCGGCTTCGCAACAAGTATTCAGGTAATTATTGAACCTGACAACAGCATTACTGTTATTGATGATGGGCGGGGAATCCCCGTTGGGATACAAGAAAAGACCGGTCGTCCAGCAGTAGAAACAGTCTTTACCATTCTCCATGCTGGAGGAAAATTCGGCGGCGGCGGTTATAAAGTATCCGGCGGTCTGCACGGAGTAGGCTCATCTGTAGTAAATGCTCTATCTGTGACATTAGATGTAAAAGTGTACAAAGATGGAAAAGTCTATTTTCAGGAATACAGCCGTGGTGCAGTTGTTGCTGATTTGAAAGTTATTGATGAGACAGATCGTCATGGAACGACTGTCCATTTCATTCCAGATCCGGAAATTTTTACAGAAACAGTTGAATTTAACTTTGAAAAACTGGCGACACGTGTTCGTGAGCTGGCTTTCCTTAACCGCGGGTTAAAAATCTCGATTGAAGATAAGAGGGAAGAAAAACCAGTTTTAAAGGAATATCATTACGAAGGCGGAATCAAGAGTTATGTAGAACATCTAAATGCCAATAAAGAGGTATTGTTCCCAGATCCAATCTTCATAGAAGGCGAGCAGCAGGGAATCACGATTGAAGTGTCTATGCAGTATACAGACGGTTATCATTCCAACATCCTAAGCTTCGCTAATAACATTCATACGTACGAAGGCGGTACCCATGAATCTGGGTTTAAAACATCTCTGACTCGTGTGATTAACGATTATGCCCGTAAGCAGAAGCTGATGAAGGATAACGATGAGAATCTGACTGGTGAGGACGTTCGTGAAGGACTGACTGCCGTTGTTTCAATCAAACATCCGGAACCTCAGTTTGAAGGACAAACGAAAACTAAGCTGGGCAACTCTGAAGTTCGGACAGTTACCGACCGCCTGTTTTCTGAGTATTTCAACAAATTCCTTATGGAGAATCCAACCGTAGGAAGACAGATCATTGAAAAAGGGATGCTGGCTTCTAAAGCCCGCCTGGCAGCAAAACGCGCCCGTGAAGTAACCCGCCGTAAAGGCGCATTGGAAATCAGTAATTTGCCTGGGAAACTGGCTGACTGCTCCAGTAAAGATCCGGAAAAATGCGAACTATTTATCGTCGAAGGAGATTCAGCCGGCGGTTCAGCTAAGCAAGGACGAAGTCGTGAATTTCAGGCGATTTTACCGATTCGTGGGAAAATTCTAAATGTTGAAAAGGCAAGTATGGACAAAATTTTGGCAAATGAAGAAATTCGTTCATTGTTTACCGCAATGGGGACTGGTTTTGGTGAAGACTTTGATGTTTCAAAAGCACGTTACCACAAGCTGGTAATCATGACCGATGCCGATGTCGATGGTGCACATATCAGAACATTGCTGCTAACCTTGTTTTATCGGTTCATGCGTCCAATTGTTGAAGCCGGCTATGTTTATATTGCTCAGCCTCCTTTATATGGTGTGAAGCAAGGAAAGAAAATTACCTATATCCAGCCTGGAAAAACCGCTGAAGATGATTTGGCAGAAGTAATGGCAACATTACCAGCCTCTCCGAAGCCCACTATACAACGTTACAAAGGTTTAGGTGAAATGGACGATCATCAGCTTTGGGAGACGACAATGGACCCTGAGAGACGTTTGATGGCACGTGTGAGTGTCGATGATGCTATCGAAGCTGATCAAATCTTTGAAATGCTGATGGGCGACAGAGTAGAGCCTAGACGAGCGTTTATTGAAGACAATGCCCATTATGTGAAAAATCTGGATATTTAAAAATAAGAAGGAGTAAAATTCATGAATGAAGACTTGAAAGAAAATATTCGCGACGTCAATCTGACCAGTGAAATGAAAGAATCCTTCATTGATTATGCAATGAGTGTTATTGTGGCTCGGGCTCTGCCTGATGTACGTGACGGGTTAAAGCCAGTACACCGCCGCATCCTCTATGGGATGAATGAACTAGGTGTGACCCCTGATAAGCCGCATAAAAAGTCGGCCCGTATCGTTGGGGATGTTATGGGTAAATATCACCCTCATGGTGATAGTGCAATTTATGAATCAATGGTGCGTATGGCACAGCCTTTTAGCTATCGGTCAATGTTGGTCGATGGTCACGGAAACTTTGGTTCCGTTGATGGCGACGGTGCTGCTGCGATGCGTTATACCGAAGCAAGAATGAGTAAAATTGCCTTGGAAATGCTGCGCGATATTAATAAGAATACTGTTGATTACCACAGTAACTATGATGACTCTGAGCAGGAACCAGATGTATTGCCGGCACGTTTTCCTAATCTGCTGGTTAATGGTACTACCGGGATTGCGGTTGGGATGGCTACAAATATTCCACCGCATAACCTGCGGGAAGTCGTTTCTGCTGTTCAGATGCTGATGGATAATCCAGAAGCAACTACGAATGAATTGATGGAGGTTCTGCCAGGACCAGATTTCCCTACAGGGGGATTGGTTATGGGGAAATCTGGTATTCGTCGTGCATATGAAACAGGGAAAGGTTCAATTACAGTTCGAGCAAAAGTCGAACTGATTGATATGCCAAACGGCAAGGAAAGAATCCTTGTTACAGAATTGCCGTATATGGTCAATAAAGCGAAGCTGATTGAACGTATTTCTGAGCTACACAGAGATAAACGAATTGAAGGAATCACAGATTTGCGTGATGAATCTTCCCGTGAAGGAATGCGGATTGTTATCGATGTGCGTCGGGATGTTAGTGCCTCAGTTGTATTGAATAACCTCTACAAGATGACTGCGCTGCAAAGCTCCTTTGGTTTTAATATGCTGGCTATTGAAAAAGGCGTACCAAAGATACTTAGCCTTAAGCGTATTCTTGAAAATTATATTGAGCATCAGCAGGAAGTTATTCGCAGAAGAACTGAATTTGAAAAAAGTAAAGCAGAAGCACGTGCACATATCTTAGAAGGGCTGCGAATTGCGCTGGATCATATCGATGAAATCATCGCAATCATTCGCGGATCAAGCTCTGATGATGAAGCAAAAGCTGCAATGATTGAGCGCTTTAAGTTTTCTGACCGTCAGGCACAAGCGATTTTAGATATGCGTCTGCGTCGCTTAACAGGCTTAGAACGGGAAAAAATTGAGAATGAATATCAGGAATTATTAAAACTGATTGCTGATCTAGAAGATATTCTGGCTAAGCCAGAAAGAATTGATACAATTATTAAAGAAGAAATGACAGAAATCAGTGATAAATTTGGCGATGCCCGCCGTACAGAACTATTAGTTGGCGAAGTGCTGAGTCTGGAAGATGAAGACCTGATTGAAGAAGCTGAAGTAGTAATCACGCTGACAAATAACGGCTATATCAAACGTGTTGCGAATAGCGAGTTTAGAGCACAGCGTAGAGGCGGACGCGGCGTACAGGGAATGGGTGTTCATGATGATGATTTCGTGAAAAATTTAGTTTCCTGCTCAACACATGATACCTTGCTGTTCTTTACTAATACAGGTAAAGTGTATCGGGCGAAAGGATACGAAATTCCAGAATACGGCCGGACTGCGAAAGGTATCCCTGTAATCAATCTGCTGGGAATCGATTCCAGTGAAAGCATTCAAGCGATTATCTCAGTTACTGGTCAAGCTGAAGAAGGTCATTACTTGTTCTTTACTACCCGTAAAGGAACCGTGAAACGGACAAGTGTTACAGCCTTTTCCAATATCCGAAGCAATGGTTTAATTGCTATTGGATTAAAAGATGAAGATGAACTGGTAAATGTCTCTATGACAGATGGAGAACAGAATATGATCATCGGTACACATAAAGGCTACTCAGTTACTTTCCTTGAAACGACTGTTCGTGATATGGGAAGAAGTGCTTCTGGTGTACGGGGAATTCGTTTGAGAGAAGACGATTATGTGGTCGGCTCGGCTGTTTTAGGTGCTGAAGATGAAGTGTTAGTCATTACAGAAAATGGTTATGGTAAACGTACAAAAGCTTCTGAATATCCTGTTAAAGGACGCGGCGGTAAAGGGATTAAAACAGCTAATATTACTGCGAAAAACGGTCCTTTAGCTGGTCTGCAGACTGTTAAAGGCGATGAAGACATCTTATTGATTACTGATAAAGGTGTAATCATTCGTTTCAATGTTGCTACTGTATCTCAAACAGGTCGTGCTACTTTAGGTGTTCGTCTTATGAGAATGGAAAACGAAGCGAAAGTTGTTACGATGGCAGTTGTTGAACCTGAAATTGATGATGTTGAAATAGCAGAAGCAACTGAGGGTGAAAATATAACAGAAGAATAAGTGAAAAATTTATAACAAAGGTATATGGAAAAATTAGGAAGCAAAGCTCCTAAAATTGTCCACTTTGTTTAAAGGAGCTGTGACGGAAAAAATGTCGCAGCTCTTTTTTCTATTTATGAAAATAAATCGATGATCATCAGAAATAAGAGGAAAGGTATTTTTGCTTTATTTATCGAGCCAGAACACTTTGACTATAACATCTAAAATCAGAGTAAAAAATAGAAAACAAGTCAAAGGGAGCAGCTAAAAAAACCTTACTTTTATTTGAATGAAACTTATGAAAACTCTTGATTTCATGGGATTTTCCATGTATAATGGAAAATTGTGAGTAGTCTATTTATTTAGATCGCTCTCCTTACTCTTAGCAAACTAAGAGTCTAAAGTCCACAGGGAGGTGAAAATCAATGAGTCAAGATACGAATTATGAAATCATGTACATTATTCGTCCGAACATTGATGAAGAAGCAAAAACTGCTTTAGTAGAACGTTTCGACACAATCTTAAAAGATAATGGAGCTGAAGTTATCGAATCTAAAGATTGGGAAAAACGCCGCTTAGCATATGAAATGAACGGATTCCGTGAAGGCATCTATCATATCGTTAAAGTATCTTCTCCATCAGATGCAGGCGCAATCAATGAATTTGATCGTCTTGCTAAAATCAATGATGATATCATTCGTCACATGATTATTAGAGAAGAAGCATAAAATGTTTCACGTGAAACATTTATTAGACGAAAGGAGATGCTCAAATGATTAACAACGTTGTATTAGTTGGAAGATTAACAAAGGATCCTGATTTGCGCTATACTTCAAGTGGTTCTGCTGTTGCTACATTTACATTAGCAGTCAATCGTAATTTTACGAATCAGAACGGAACACGTGAAGCAGATTTCATTAATTGTGTGATTTGGCGTAAACCAGCTGAAACTATGGCTAATTATGCTCGTAAAGGTACTTTGTTAGGAGTAGTTGGACGGATTCAAACAAGATCCTACGATAACCAGCAAGGTCAAAGAGTTTATGTAACCGAAGTTGTTTGTGATAACTTCCAGTTATTAGAGTCTCGTTCAGCATCTGAACAAAGACAAACGCAGGATAACTCTTCTTTCAATTCTGGAGGAGGATTTACTCAACCGCAGAATAATAACAACAACTTTACAGGACAAAGCAACAACTTTAATCAGCCATCATCTCAGTCTAGTAACGGTAGTAGTAGTAATACGCCTGATTTTAATAGAGATGCAGATCCTTTTGGAGGTTCTGGTTCAACTATTGACATTTCAGATGATGATTTACCATTCTAAGAATTTTTTGACAGGAGGGAAACAGAATGGCACAACAAAGAAGAGGCGGACGTAAACGTCGTAAAGTAGACTATATTGCTGCAAATCACATTGAATATATTGATTATAAAGATGTTGAATTGCTGAAAAAATTTATTTCTGAACGTGGAAAAATTTTGCCACGTCGTGTAACTGGTACTGGTGCTAAAAACCAGCGTAAACTAACAATTGCTATCAAACGTGCTCGTATCATGGGCTTACTTCCATTCGTAGGCGAAGAGCAATAAAAATAGTTATTACTATAGAAAAAAACGGTTGAAAGGAAAAATCCTTTCAACCGTTTTTTAGCGAAACTAAGATTATAGATAAGACGATGTTCCACCCAATCATCAATCAAGAGAAGTGTATGACAATATTTCTCTTTACTATTTTAGGTAAAATTATATTCTTTCATATGTTGTATTTAATAAGGGTAACTTAAAGTCTTTTACAATAAAAAAGAAGTAAGTATGGTTATAACTATGAGTTATAGTCTTTCAATGAAATAGTAGTATATACTAACACTTTAACCACGATGAGTAGTTGCTGAGGTAAATCCTTCAGAAATAGACTAAAATTCATCAAAATTAAAGAGCAGTAAGAAGGAATCAAGAATGAGACAGAAGTGTTTCATGTTAAGTCCGAGAAATAAGAAGAAATTCACAGAAATGACAGAAAACACGAATGTGAGCCAGTCGATGTTGACTGATTCTTATCTGGTGTTCCACAATTTTTGTGAATTTCGGCTTATTTCTGAAGGACCTGCTCCTGCGGTTACTCGTCGCATTTAAGTGCTTTGTGAGTGCTCCTGCGGTTACTCGTCGCATTTAAGTGCTTTGTGAGTGCTCCTGCGGTTACTCGTCGCAGTTCAATGCTGGTATGTGTGCTTCTGCTCCTACGTTTATGTGGATTCCACATGAGTAATATTCTTCTTATTGCTGGTAAACAAGTGAATAAAGTATGAGCTGATCTGATATGTACCTACATGTACTTAAAGCTACACATTTTTGCCCCCACCGTATATAGGATAGTATTAGATTTCTTATTATTGGGAGAGTCTCATTTCTTCATATCTAACTTTAAAAGTTTTTTAGCTTGAAAAAGCAGTAATAGAACTTCTATACGCCTAATAAATAGTTTGTCATATTGACCAGTAGGAGGATGTTATTAGATTAAATATGTTTTGCTGAATATATAAATGAAAGAGATAAAATTATCTCAAAGTAACAAATCAATGAAGTTAGATAAGGCTTCCTTCAAATACTGTCTCGTTTATAAATGTATAATTACTAGTCTTTACTTTTTCATGACAGTCTAAAGATAAAAACTAGTTCTACTTACATTATAGGCTAAATAATAGTTTAAGCTTGGCATAGTCTTTAAATGAAGTTGAATAGATAACAAAACTCAGATAAGAAAGGAAACAAGTTTAAATAATTTAGATAATAGGAACCATAAGACAGCAAGTTTATAAAATGGAGCAAACAATGATGTTTCACGTGAAACATTTTGCTTGAGTATCATTCGCATGGATGAAGCAGAGTGTGGTAAAATAGAAAGGGAGTTTTATTGTAGTTAAAATTTGGGGAGGCTGTATGATGAAACAGACGAGATCAAAAAGAGTCTTTTTCTTCTTTGTTTTTCTCTGTATTTTAGAAATAGCAATTGTCTTTTTTCTTAATAATAAGCTTTTAATCAGTGCAATCTTAGCAATAATCAATATTTATTTGATTAATCGAATATTGAATCTCGTTCGGAGATTGGAATTATCGAATATTGAAAAAATAAGAAAAGCTACGATTAATGCTGAGGATTCTATTGATTTTGCAATTAGCGAAGTACCTGTAGGAATCATTACATATGATGAAACAACAAAACAGCCGCTATGGTTAAATCCATACGCAGAAGAAATATTTTATTCAGGTGAGGAACAAAAACTTCTGTTGACTACGGAAGATGTTGTATCGTATATTTCATTATTTGAAAAAGGAAAAGACATATTTAAAGTAGGAGAGGATATTTTTCGTTTTAAAGTAAACCTGGATCAGACAACGATTACGTTTGAAAACATTACCCAGGAAAATATTTTGTATCAGGAAAAGAAAGCTATGCAGACTGCTATCGGTATTGTATCAATTGATAACTATGATGATGTAACCGATAATATGGATGTGAAACAGGTATCTTATCTGAATAGTTTTTTAACGACTAGAATCTCTGATTGGTTAGAAGAATATCAAGTATTTTACAAGCGTTTAGATTCAGACCGCTATATATTTGTTGGACAATTAGAAGATATTGAACAGATGATGAATAGCAAATTTCAAATACTGGATACTGTTAGGAAAGATACAAATGAGCAAGGTATTGGTATTACATTGAGCATGGGGATTGCATATGGTGGAAATAATCTGGAGGTAACAGGAAGTATCGCTCAAACAAATCTTGATATGGCATTGGTAAGAGGTGGCGATCAAGTAGTTGTAAAAGAAGCAAACAGCAGTAGTAAACCAGTCTTCTTCGGTGGAAGGTCAGCTTCTGTATCGAAAAGAACACGTGTTCGTTCCAGGGCGATGAGTACTGCGATTCAGGGGTTAATCAAAGAGTCGCCGGATGTCTATATTATGGGTCATCATTTACCGGACATGGATGCGATTGGTTCAGCTTTTGGCGTCGCTAAGCTGGCAAGTTTTTATGAAAAAGAAGCGTGGGTGATTTTAGATCCGGAAGAAAACATACCAGATGTCTATCGTGTATTAGAGGAGCTTAAAAAACATCCCGAATTAAATCAACAAATCATTTCACCAAAAGAAGCAATCAAAAAAATGCAGAACAATAGTTTGCTGATTATGGTAGACTATCATAAACCGTCACTTTCTATATCCAAAGAATTATATGATCGGTTTAGTAAGGTTGTAATCATTGACCATCATCGACGGGGCGATGAATTCCCTGATAAATCTCTACTATCCTATATTGAATCCTCTGCATCTTCTGCTTCAGAATTAGTGACAGAGCTCCTGGAATATCAAAGCAATACAGTAAATAGCAAATTGGATAAATTTGATGCTACACTTTTATTAGCAGGAATTGTTGTTGATACGAAAAGCTTTAGTGTTCGTACTGCACCGCGGACTTTTGATGTAGCGAGCTATTTAAGAACTTGTGGAGCGGATTCATCTTTAGTACAATATTTAATAAGCTCAGACTTAACCAGTTATTTGGAAATGAGTCAGCTCATCTCCAAGAGTGAATATGTGACCGAAGATACGGTTATCGCTGTTGGACAAGAAGAGAAGGAATACGATAGTGTTGCAGCTGCTAAAACAGCAGATACGTTGTTATCGATGTCTGGTATCAATGCCGCCTTTGTTATTACAAAACGAAAAGATAAAAAAATTGGTATCAGTGCCAGAAGTAATGGATCAATTAATGTTCAGATTATTATGGAGGCTTTAGGAGGCGGCGGTCACTTTACTAATGCTGCTACACAAATTGCAGACAGCAGTATTATAGAAGTTAAGGAACTACTGTTGAACGTAATTAAAGATAACGTAGATGAAATGTATGATAAGGAGTGAAACAGATGAAAGTAATATTTTTACAAGATGTTAAAGGTAAAGGAAAAAAGGGCGAGGTTAAAGAAGTCCCTACCGGTTATGCACAAAATTATTTGATAAAAAATAATTTAGCTCAAGAAGCAAATAAAGGCAGCATCAGTGCACTGGCAGGTCAGAAAAAGGCACAAGCAAAGCATGAAGCTGAAATTCTGGCGGAGTCAGAGAAGATGAAAGAATTTTTGGAAAAAGAAGACACTGTTATTGAAATAAAAGCGAAGGCTGGAGAAGATGGCCGCTTATTTGGGTCGATTCCTTCTAAACAAATTACGGAAGCATTAAATAAGCAATTCCAAGTAAAATTAGATAAGAGAAAATTGGAATTGGGTCAGCCGATTCGAACGCTAGGTTATACGAATGTTCCTGTAAAACTTCACCACGAGGTAACAGCAGTATTGAAAGTACATGTTGTAGAAGAATAAAAAAAGATTGGACGAAGCAGAATAAATTCTTCTGCTTCGTCTTTGCTATTTTGTATATAGAGTAAAAAAAGAGAAATTTTAAAATTACCATGATTCATTTAAGTAGTATAAAAGAATAGCGTCGGTGTTAACCATATACTTTTCAATAATTTCTTGTTAGAATAGAAAGACTAGAGAAATTCGTTTGTAGGAGAGAAAAATAGATGAATGAAGTATGGCAGGATCGAGTGCCTCCTCAAAATATAGAGGCTGAACAGGCAGTTTTAGGGTCTGTTTTTTTAGACGCTGAAGTAGTCATAGATGCAATGGAATACATAGAACCCAAGGATTTTTACCGCCGTAATCATCAATTGATCTTTCAGGCAATGATTACACTAAATGAACGAAATGAAGCAGTTGATGTTGTTACTGTCAAAAACAAGCTGGAAGAAGAGAATCTACTTGAAGATGTTGGCGGTCTGAGCTATTTATCTGAATTGGCTTTATCTGTCCCAACTGCTGCTAATATCGCACACTATGCTAAAATCGTTGAGCAAAAATCATTACTGCGCAATTTAATTCATACTGCGACTGAGATTGTAACCAAAGGCTTTGAACAAGGCGAAGATGTAGAGACGATATTAGATGATGCGGAACGAAGTATTTTAGAGGTCTCTGAGAAGAGAAACCGAAGCGGCTTTCTGTCTATTTCTGAGGTTTTGAATACAGCGATTGCCAATATCGACCAGCTGTATCAGCAAAACGAAGATATTACTGGTCTGCCGACTGGTTATCAGGCATTGGATAAGATGACTGCGGGGCTACAGCCGGAAGAGCTAATTATCCTTGCTGCCAGACCAGCTGTTGGTAAAACGGCGTTTGCTTTGAACATTGCTCAGAATGTTGGAACGAAAACAGATAAAGCTGTTGCTATTTTCAGTTTGGAAATGGGAGCAGAGTCACTGGTGAATAGAATGCTGTGCGCTGAGGGCTCCATAGAGGCTTCTCACTTGCGAACAGGGCAGTTGTCGGAAGAAGAGTGGCAGAACTTGATTATCGCCATGGGCAGCTTGTCACGAGCAAATATCTATATTGATGATACACCAGGTATCAAGATTTCAGAAATTCGGGCAAAATGTCGAAAACTGGCTCAGGAAAAAGGGAATATGGGTTTAATTCTTATTGATTACCTTCAGCTAATTGAAGGCTCAGGAAAAGAAAACCGTCAGCAGGAAGTTTCTGATATTTCCCGACAGTTGAAAAAGCTGGCAAAAGAGTTAAAGGTTCCGGTTATTGCTCTTTCACAGTTGTCTCGTGGAGTAGAACAAAGACAAGACAAACGTCCCGTATTAAGTGATATTCGGGAATCTGGTTCGATTGAGCAGGATGCGGATATCGTTGCATTTCTATATCGAGATGATTATTATGACCGTGCCGGAGAAGATGATGATCCGGATAGAGAACCACCGGAAATCGATAATGTAGTAGAAGTTATTATTGAGAAAAACCGTAGTGGTGCCCGGGGAACTGTAGAACTACTATTTATCAAAGAATACAATAAGTTTTCCTCGCTATCTTTAAGAGAAGATTTTTAGGGAAAAGCTATTAGCTGTTAATTAAGATGGTACAGGAGTGTTTAGTCCCGAGAACCAAATAGGTACTGTTTAACATCAGCTCGTTCCTCACTGTGTTTCTCAGCAATAAGAAGAAATTCACGGAAATGACAGGAAACACGAATGTGAGCCAGTCGATGTTGACTGATTCCTACCTGATGTTCTTCAAATTTTTGTGATTTTCGGCTTATTTCCGAAGGTCTTGCTCCTGCGGTTACTCGTCGCAGCTGGTAGTAAGACATGTGCTCCTGCGATTACTCGTCGCAGTTCAATGCTGGTATGTGCTACTGTCCCCACCGTTTATTCGGATTCCAAGTGAGTAGGATATAACTCAATGAGTTATGCTACTCACTTTTCTTTTGGAAAAATTACTGAAGAATAAAAATTTATAAGAACTGCTAAAAACTATAAAATTCGTATTTTTTATAAAAATGGAACTTTGAAAACAAAATCGTTCGTGTTTTAACTTGATAATCTTTTTTTTAGAAACTAATATTCGATTTTTCGTTGAAAACTTCGCTTATTATTGTTACAATAGATGCGGATTAAATAATAAAGAATGAGGTGCTTAAATGTCATCTGTAGTAGTAGTAGGAACACAATGGGGCGACGAAGGAAAAGGAAAGATCACAGACTTTTTAAGTGAAAATGCAGAAGTAATCGCACGTTACCAAGGCGGAGATAATGCCGGTCATACAATTAAGTTTGATGGAACAACCTATAAATTACACCTCATCCCTTCAGGTATTTTTTATAAAGATAAAATTAGTGTTATAGGGAATGGTGTTGTAGTTAACCCTAAATCTTTAGTGAAAGAACTGAAATATTTAAAAGAAAACAATGTTGCCACAGATAATCTGAGAATTTCTGATCGGGCACATGTCATACTTCCTTATCACATTCAACTGGATCAGCTGCAGGAGGATGCTAAGGGAGATAATAAAATTGGAACTACAATCAAAGGAATCGGCCCTGCTTATATGGATAAAGCGGCCCGTGTAGGAATTCGAATTGCTGATTTACTGGATAAGGAAATTTTTGAAGAACGGCTGAAAATCAATCTGGAGGAAAAAAACCGCCAGTTTGTTAAGATGTTTGATAGCGAACCAATCGCATTTGAAGATATTTTTGAAGAGTATTATGCGTATGGTCAGGAAATAAAAAAATATGTAACAGATACTTCTGTTATTTTGAACGATGCCCTGGATGCTGGAAAACGAGTTCTTTTTGAAGGCGCTCAAGGGGTTATGCTGGATATCGATCAGGGAACCTATCCTTTCGTAACTTCATCTAATCCTGTTGCCGGCGGTGTGACAATCGGCAGCGGTGTAGGACCATCTAAAATTAATAAAGTAGTTGGTGTTTGTAAGGCGTACACCTCAAGGGTTGGTGATGGACCATTCCCAACAGAATTATTTGATGAGACTGGTGAGCAAATCCGTAAGATTGGTAAAGAGTATGGCACAACAACGGGCAGACCGAGACGTGTTGGCTGGTTTGACACAGTTGTTATGAGACACTCAAAAAGAGTTTCAGGGATTACGAATCTATCCCTAAATTCAATTGATGTATTAAGCGGGTTAGAAACAGTAAAAATCTGTACAGCCTATGAGCTTGATGGAGAACTGATCTATCATTATCCTGCTAGTTTGAAAGAACTAAGCCGCTGCAAACCAGTTTATGAAGAACTTCCAGGCTGGAATGAAGATATTACTCAGTGCAAGACGCTCTCTGATCTACCACTAAATGCCAGAAACTATGTCCATCGGATTTCAGAATTAGTCGGTGTCCGCATCTCTACATTTTCAGTAGGTCCAGACCGGAACCAGACCAATGTTTTGGAAAGTGTGTGGGCGCAGATATAGGCTTTATAAAGCTAAGAGCATCATTTTACAGTTATAAAAATAATTTGCTGAAATAAGATTATTCTCTTATTTCAGCTTTTTTTAAGTCTTCATAGTAAAATAAGTGTAGTTAACAGATTTATGATAAAATGTAGTGAGCGAGGAGGACAATAAAATGACATTTAAGCTAGTGACGGATTCATGCTGTGATCTGCCTTATGAGTTTTTGCAGGAAAATGATGTATCGTTCATTAGTATGACGATAACAATTGATAATAAAGAGCTGATAGATGATTTAGGAGAAACCTTTGACTATTCAGATTTTCTAACAAAAATTAAAAATGGTGCAATGCCGACTACCTCTCAAGTAAATGCTGGACGCTATCAGGAATTTTTCCGGACATTTGTAGAGAAAAAAGAACCCGTACTGTATTTGGCTTTTTCTTCCGGATTAAGCGGTTCTTACCAAAGTGCTGTACAGGCCGTAGAAATGCTTAAGGAAGAATATGAGGAAGTAGCTATCTATGTTGTTGATACTAAAGCAGCCAGTCTAGGAGAGGGATTGCTGGTTCATAAAGCCATAGCGTTGAGAAATGCCGGACATTCTTTAGAAGAGGTATTACTATGGATGGAAGAAAATAAGATGAATGTTCAATCATGGGTAACAGTAGATGATTTAAAGCATCTGGAGCGGGGAGGTAGAATCTCTAAAACAACAGCAGCTATCGGTGGACTAATGAATATTAAGCCGATTATTACTGTGGATAGTGACGGGAAGCTTCAAAATGTAGGGAAAGTTCGCGGTAGAGGAAAAGCACTGAAAAAAGTAATAGATGAAACTGTTCAGAATATTAAAGACCCGATAGACCAGACACTGTTTATTGCATATGCCGGAGATAAAGAGAGTGCGGAAAAGGTTAAAGAGGGACTTGCAAAAGAAATTCAAACAAAAGAAATTTTGTTGTATCCGTTAGGTCCTACGATTACCAGTCATACAGGTTATGGCTGTATTGCTGTATTTTCATTAGGAAAGAAACGATAGTATCAGTATTAAAAGAATAACCAGTTTTTAGTGAATCGAGTATATTTCTTATTCGTTTTTTAGAAGCAGTACATCACCAAACAGATGATGTACTGCTTCTTTTTCTATTTTTTATTTGCGCAACTTTTTTTATAAGATACTTTCTACCCCTCTGACTATAATAGGTTTATCAAGTAAATAGTTTAACGGTTAAACAGCTGATAGTATTCAGCAGATACAGGTTCGAATCCTGTTTTACTTATAAAGACACTTACAGCAACTCAAAACCACTCTACTAGGGATAGAATTAGGAAAAAAAGTGTCTTGTATAAAGAGCGCGCACAGCAAATATTAAAATCTTTCTACCAAAGACTGAAACCATGCGCTCTGTAAAAAGGAGTATGGTAAGAATGATTTGATCAATCATTCTTACCAGATAAAAAGAAAAGTTTAAAAAGGAGGGGACAACATGTTAAAGGAATTGAAACAGATGTTCAATATAACAAAAACAGAAAATGGTGCCTACACATTAAAAAGCTCACTGAATGATTTGCTGGATTTATTCGCTTTAGGCGGATCCTATCGTACCAGAAGTGAGCAGGAGGTAGTTGCTTTATTCCGTAAAGCATTTTTAGAGGATAAGGAGCTAGCAATGAAAACCTTGTTTTATCTGCGGGATATTCGTGGAGGTCAGGGAGAGCGGCGCTTTTTTAGAATTGTATTGAACGACCTAGCCTATAATGAATGTGCAACAGCAAAACAAGTGCTTAAGTTTATACCAGAATATGGACGTTGGGATGATTTGCTTTGGCTGTTGACTACCCCTTTGAAAGAAGAAGTATTAACCATTGTACGCGTTCAATTTTATGCCGATCAATGGAATAATCAACAAAATAAGCCGATTTCATTGCTAGCTAAATGGATGCCGTCTGTTTCTGTGAGAAATCAGGAAAGAAAAGAGCAGTTAAAAATTATTTTAGAAGGCATGCAGCTAAATAAGGCTGACTATCGAAAAGAACTGAGTAAGCTGCGCCGGACATTAGAGATAGTGGAAACAAAGCT
The DNA here is from genome assembly GCF_056924295.1 of Enterococcus sp. LJL128. Lineage (NCBI taxonomy): Bacteria > Bacillati > Bacillota > Bacilli > Lactobacillales > Enterococcaceae > Enterococcus > Enterococcus sp. LJL128. The sequence goes on from NZ_JBXPBP010000006.1 coordinate 127,133, forward strand.
GTCAGAGCAAACCTATGAGACCATTAGTTATCAGAATTTGCCCTCTCTTGCCGGTATGAAATATCGCCAGGCATTCTATCGAAATGATGAGGAACGTTATACTGAATATTTGGAGCAGCTGAAAAAAGGAGCTGCAACAATCAATGCAGGAACATTGTACCCTTCAGATATTGTCGGCAAAATTTTGACTACACATATAACTGAAGAAAACAGAACGCTTTATAATGGTCTGTGGGCGAATTTGCCGGACTACATTGGTGAAAGAAAAGAAAAATCTTTAGCCGTAGTAGATGTTTCCGGCTCCATGACCGGCAGGCCGATGGAAGCAGCAATTGCTTTAGGTATTTATTTGTCTGAACGAAACGACAGCGAGTTTAAGAATCATTTTATGACATTTTCAGAATCACCGAAGCTATGTGAATTAAAGGGACAGGATTTTGTCGCAAAGGTTCAAAATCTGCAGAGAGCTTCATGGGGATATAATACCAATCTCGAAAAGGTCTTTCAGGTGATTTTGCAGACCGCCAAACAATATCGCCTCTCTCAAGCGGAAATGATTGAAAAGCTGTATATTATCTCAGATATGGAATTTGATGCTGCGGTGGGAAGAACAGGCGCCGTATATACAAGAGAAACACTATTTAAGACATTAAAACGGATGATGAACCGAGCAGGCTATCAAATGCCTGAGATTGTATTTTGGAATGTGAATGCTCGTCAAAATCAGCTGCCTGTTTCAATGGAAGAAAAATATGTAAAGATGGTTTCAGGTTACAGTCCGTCAGTGTTCGAAGCATTAATCCAAGATCAATCGGTTTCGCCAGTCGATTTTATGATGAAAGTAATTGGCTCGGAACGATACGAACCAATCAAGGTTGCTTAATGAAGCGATAATGAAAAGACATTTTAGTAATAGTAAGCAAAAAAACTGAGGCTGGAATTCTCCAGTCTCAGTTTTTTTAGTCTCTAAAAAGTTTTCAGATTAATATTCTCCAGTAAATAATTCGTCTAGTTGTTTTTGAACGTCCTTGTTTTCCAGGAATTCATCGTAGGTTGTATCTGCACGGTCAACTAGTCCTTTATCAGATACAGCAATAACACGATCTGCTAGAGTTTGAATAAACTGATGGTCATGAGAAGCGAAAAGGATAGCGCCTTTAAATGAAATTAAGCCATCATTTAAAGCTGTGATTGATTCTAAATCTAAATGATTCGTCGGATCATCAAGAACTAACACATTTGATTTAGACAACATCATTTTAGACAGCATGCATCTTACTTTTTCTCCACCGGAAAGTACATTAACAGGCTTCAGTACTTCTTCACCTGAAAACAGCATTCTTCCAAGGAAGCTGCGCAGGAAGGTATTATCATCTTCCTCTTTACTTGCATATTGACGCAGCCAGTCAAGAATTGTTAAATTCGTATCAAATTCTTTGCTGTTGTCTTTTGGCAGGTAAGACTGACTAGTCGTTACACCCCAGCGGACAGTTCCAGTGTCAGGTGTTATTTCACCCATGATAACTTTAAATAGAGTAGTTGTTACAATATCACTATCAGCGATAAATGCAACTTTGTCGTCTTTATTTAAAGTAAAGGAAATATTATCCAGTATTTTTTTGCCGTCAATCGTTACAGAAATATTATCCAGCTGCAGCAGATCGTTTCCAATCTCTCTTTCAGGGCTGAAGCCAACAAAAGGATAGCGGCGGGAAGAAGGTTGGATATCATCCAATGTGATTTTATCCAGCATCTTTTTCCGGGAAGTTGCTTGTTTTGACTTGGAAGCATTCGCACTAAAGCGAGCAATAAAGTCTTGCAGCTCTTTGATTTGTTCTTCTTTTTTAGCGTTTTGATTTGATTGCAGCTTGGCAGCCAGCTGACTCGATTCCAGCCAGAAGTCATAGTTCCCTACATAGAGTTTAATTTTACCAAAGTCTAAATCCGCCATATGTGTACAAACCTTGTTTAAAAAGTGACGGTCATGGGAAACGACGATAACAGTATTATCAAAGTTGATTAGAAATTCTTCCAGCCAATTGATTGAACGAGTGTCCAATCCGTTGGTCGGCTCATCTAGAAGCAAGACATCCGGCTTGCCAAATAAAGATTGGGCAAGCAATACTTTGATTTTTTGTCCAGCAGTTAATTCACTCATTTTCTGATCATGAAGATTTTCCGGAATGTTCAAACCTTGGAGTAAGACAGCTGCTTCAGGTTCTGCTTCCCAGCCATCTAATTCAGCAAATTCGCCCTCTAGCTCAGCAGCACGAATGCCGTCTTCATCAGAGAAGTCTTCCTTCATATAAACAGCATCTTTTTCCTTCATTACTTCATATAAGCGTTTATGTCCCATAATGACTGTTTCAAGGACAGTATAATCTTCATAATCGAAATGATTCTGTTTCAAGGTTGCCATACGTTCATCTGGACCTAAAGAAACTGTCCCGGTTGTCGGCTGAATTTCCCCAGATAAAATTTTCAGAAAAGTCGATTTTCCGGCACCATTTGCCCCGATTAATCCGTAGCAGTTTCCTGGATTAAATTTAATATTTACATCATCAAAAAGTTTGCGGTCAGAAAACAACAAACTTACATCATTTACAGTAATCAATTTTTTTCCTCACTTTTCTATATATACTTAAGCCTCTTTGCATTATATCGGGGAAAGCTTGATTTTTCAAGCTGTTTCAATGTTTCCTTTCATTATATAAGTCAAATTGAATGTAAAAATCATGAAATGATGAAAAAAACAGTGAATCTTAACATAAGACAAAATAAAAACAGCTCTTTTTTTGGGCAGATATAGATATTAGTGTACTTTTTTAAGAATACACTGTATGATACACATGAATATAGTGTATCGCTAGAAGGGGCTGGAGTTAACTATGAAAAGAATTGAGAAGATTTATCTGTATGTCAAAGAGAAAACTGAAAACCTGTCGCCTTCAGATATGCCTATAGGGTTTGGACTAACGACCTCTGATATATCTGATGCACTAAACATTCAGCGGACTAATGCTAGTAAGGATTTAAACGAACTTGTTCGGGAAGGTCTTCTGGAGAAAGTCGATGGACGTCCTGTAAGATACGTTGATAAGTCGGTTAGCCAATATCGTCCATTAAAAAAACATGTAAAGAGCTATCGGGAAATAGAAAATAAAGTGGCTTCCTCATCCGTACAAAAGGGAGATAAAACGAGCTATGCAATGAATGATATCTTTCAACAGATGATTGGTGCAGCAGGCAGCATGAAAACTCCTGTAGAGCAGGCGAAAGCAGCAATCCTGTATCCGCCGAAAGGGTTGAATTGTCTAATTATTGGACCAACTGGTTCTGGAAAGACGTATTTCGCACATGCGATGTTCCAGTTTGCCAGACGAAATGATATTGTTCAGGAAAATAAAGAGCTGATTGTATTTAACTGCGCAGATTATGCCCATAATCCAGAATTGCTGATGTCCCATCTTTTTGGTTATGTTGAGGGTGCTTTTACTGGAGCAACGGCAACTAAAGAAGGAATCATTCATGAAGCGGACGGTGGTATTCTGTTTCTGGATGAAGTTCACCGGCTGCCTCCGGAAGGTCAGGAGATGATTTTCTATTTTATGGATCATGGGACCTATTCCCGACTTGGAGAAACAACGAAAAATAATCATGCTGATGTGCGGATTATTTGTGCGACAACGGAGAATCCGGCTTCTTCACTGTTGAATACATTTGTTCGGCGAATTCCAATTATTATTCAACTGCCGAATTTTAATGATCGGCCGGCGAAAGAAAAAGTTGAACTAGTTAAGATTATGGTTGCGTTGGAAGCGAGCCGGATTCAGCGAAAGATCTCTCTTTCAGAGGATGTTGTTAAGGCTTTGATTGGCAGTGTGACATATGGGAATGTGGGGCAGTTGAAATCCAACGTTCAGTTGGTTACGGCTAGAGGCTTCCTGAATCATATCGATCAGCCGGAGATGGTGATTACGATGGACGAACTGACAGATGGGATTAAGCAGGGAATGCTCCAGCTGGCCAGTAATCGTGAAGCTCTGGCAGAATTATCACAATATCTTGAACCTCAGATGGTGGTGGAACCAAATACTTCTTTAGTTACGGTTCAGTCAGATGCATACGAACTGCCATATAATCTTTACGAAATCATAGGAGATAAAGCAGCTCTGCTGAAAGCCGATGGATTGGATCAGGAAGTAATTAATAATTTTATTACAACGGATATTAATGTTCATTTGAAATCATTTTACAGAAATCACGGCTTTACTTTTGATACAGAAAAAAAGCTGGCAGAAATCATGGATCAGCAAATTATAGATATTACCCGCAAGGTGTTCACCTTTGCTAAAACAAAATTAGGCTATGATTTCCAATCCAACTTTATTTATGCGATGAGTCTGCACATCAGTTCATTTCTCAAACGTATTCAGATTGGCGATAGCCGGCAGCATCATTTAAATGAGAATCTGCGCAATATGGTGCTAGGCTATCCGAAGGAGCTGGAAACAGCTCAGGCTATTAAAGGAATTATCGAAGAAGAGTATCAACTGTCAATTCCTGAATCAGAAATTTATTATTTGGCAGTGCTGCTAATCTCTCTGCGGGAAAATAAAGGTGCCGGCCGTATAGGGATTGTCGTTGCAGCTCACGGCAACAGTACAGCAACCAGTATGGTGGATGTTGTCATGCAGCTGTTGAATGTGGATAATTTAAGAGCGGTGGATATGCCGCTTGAAATGAAGCCGCAGGAAGCACTACAGAAAATTCTCACAGCTGTTAAAGCCATAGATGAAGGCAGCGGAGTTATTTTATTAGTAGACATGGGATCTTTAGGAACATTTTCTGAAGAGATTGTTCGTCAGACAGGCATTGATGTACGAACAGTAGACATGGTGACAACACCTATTGTATTGGAAACGGCTAGAAAAACCACACTGCTGGATACACATTTGGAAGACTTGTATGATTCTCTGAAAAGCTTCCGTGGGTATGCAGGTATCCATCCGTTGAAAGATACAGGTGTCAGTAAGTCGGTCTTTAAGAAAAAAGCAATTTTAGCTATCTGCGCCTCTGGCGAAGGAACGGCTCAGCGGATGAAGGAATTAATTGAGGGCTATCTGACACCACAAACAGAGCAGCATTTAACCGTACTGCCGTATTCTATACTAGATATCAATAAGAGTTTGGGTGGTATTTATAAAGAATACAAAGTAGTAGCGGCCACAGGGATTACAGATCCTAAAATAGATGCGCCTTTTATCCCAATGGAAACCTTTTTTTCGGGAGAAGCTGGAGAAATTATCAATCGTCTGGCCCATGATGATGAGCTGGCCATTCAGAATGTACAAGTAGATGAAGACGCGGCAAAGCAGATTTGTCTGGATTACATGGAACAAAGCTTCACCTTTATTAATCCGCAGAAGGTAATAGAGCCGTTGTGGCAGTTTGCCGATACGCTGCAGACAAAGCTGAACTTGCAGCATCCGTATACATTTTATGTGAACCTGATTATGCATATGGCAGGTGTTCTGGAACGCTCACTGCGTCAAGATCCTCTGGCTGTAGAGGAGGAGCAGCTTAATGAAGTCAAGAATGATTCATTTTATAATGAGGTGTCCAAAGCTGTACTGACATTAAATAAAGTATTTAAGCTGACGATTTCTGAGTCGGAGCTATACTACATTCTTCATTTAATTCGCAACTCTCAAAAGGATATAGAAAACAATACAGATGATTTATTTGAATAATACACAAAAAAGATACACTAATTAAAAAATAATTAGTGTATCTTTTTTTGTTTGAAATACTTATATATAAAGGAATTATTAAGAAAAAAACACAAATACACTAACTTGGCACGATAGTTGCTTATAATATAGTGAATCAAAATCCATAAGTCAAAAAAGCTTTATTTTGGCATTATCTTTTAGAACATAGTATTTTTATGAAGAGATGAGTCAATTTAAGAAATGCTTTCTTCCCCAGTGAGATAGACAATTGGACAAAAAGGAGTGTTGTCTTAAATGGATATTCGCTTGACAAGAATTGATGATCGGCTAATTCATGGCCAGGTGGCAACTGTCTGGACAAAAACGATGAATATCAACCGGATACTGGTTGTCAGCGACACGGTCTCTAAGGATTTGCTGAGAAAAGAATTGTTGATTCAGGCGGCTCCGCCGGGCGTAAAAGTAAACGTCATTCCGGTGAATAAGTTGATTCAAGTGTTTCCTGATGAGCGCTTTGATGATAGCTTCAGAGTCATGCTGCTGTTTACGAATCCAGAAGATATTGAGCGTGTAGTCAGACAGGGGGTAGCGATATCTGCTGTCAATATCGGCGGAATGAGTTTTTCCAAAGGGAAAAAAATGATTACCAATGCTGTTGCTGTGGATGCTCGGGATATTGAAGCTTTTCAATATCTGGATGCACAGGGAATTACGCTGGAAATTCGAAAAGTAGTGGCAGATAGTAAAGTTCATTTGATGGAGCTGCTGAAAAAGGAACAACTGTTGTAGGGGTCGGATCAGTTTTTGCGGACAGTCTCTTTGAAATTATTAAGAAGTGAACGGATAGGTTTGAGACTGGAAAGGATGTGATTGTCTCAATATATATGAATCCTGTTAAACAAACTATTTCAGAGGATTTATATAGTAAAAAAGGCAGTTTATTATTGAACTGTTTCTGATCGTTTTTATTACTTTATTTTTAACTGAACTTTTTATTTATATGTATGTCAATTTTAAAAGCAATGAGAGCAGTGAAATGATAATTGTCGCAAGAGGATGAATAAGTATAGGAGGTATCCAATTATGGTAGGGATTATTCTTGCAAGTCATGGAAAATTCGCTGAAGGTATTTTACAGTCAGGCTCCATGATTTTTGGCGAACAGGAAAATGTTCAAGCTGTGACATTAATGCCCAGCGAAGGACCAGATGATTTAAAAGGAAAACTGATTCAGGCAATCGAAACATTTGACGATAAAGACGAAGTATTGTTTTTAGTCGATCTTTGGGGCGGTACACCTTTCAATCAGGCTAATAGTCTTTATGAGGAACATAAAGATAAATGGGCAATCGTCAGCGGATTGAATTTACCAATGCTGATTGAAGCCTATTCTTCCCGTTTTTCTATGAATTCAGCACAAGAAATTGCAGCACATGTTTTAGGTGTAGCAAGAGAAGGTGTGAAAATCAAGCCGGAAGAACTGGAACCTGAGGAAGCACCAAAAGCAGCTGTAGAAGATGGACAGCCTAAAGGCGCTTTACCTGAAGGAACAGTTGTCGGAGACGGTAAAATCAAATACGTGCTGGCACGTGTAGACTCACGTCTGCTTCATGGTCAGGTGGCAACAGCATGGACGAAATCAGTTCAGCCAAACCGGATTATTGTAGTTTCAGATGCAGTATCAAAAGATGATTTGCGTAAGAAACTGATTGAACAGGCAGCTCCTCCAGGAGTAAAAGCTAATGTAATACCAATCAGCAAAATGATTGAGATTGCAAAAGATCCGCGCTTCGGTAATACTAAAGCATTGTTGTTGTTTGAAAATCCAGAAGATGTTCTTACAGCAATTGAAGGCGGCGTTGATATTAAAGAAGTGAATGTTGGTTCTATGGCCCACTCTGTAGGAAAAGTAGTTGTAAGCAAGGTGTTGTCTATGGGTCCTGAAGATGTAAAAGCTTTCGAAACAATGAAAGAAAAAGGCATCAAATTCGATGTACGTAAAGTACCAAACGATTCTCATGACAACATGGATGAAATCATTAAAAAAGCAAAGGCTGAATTAGCCAAAGCATAATGACACAACAAACTCAAATTAATTAGGAGGTTGAGGATTAATGTCTATTATTTCAATAATCTTAGTAGTACTAGTTGCTTTTCTGGCTGGTATGGAAGGGATTCTCGATGAGTTCCAGTTCCACCAACCATTAGTTGCATGTACATTAATCGGTTTAGTAACCGGTAACCTTGAAGCATGTATCATTCTTGGTGGTACACTTCAAATGATCGCTCTTGGATGGGCAAATATCGGAGCAGCAGTAGCGCCCGATGCAGCCTTGGCGTCTGTCGCATCAGCAATTATTTTAGTTTTAGGTGGACAGGGTGACAAAGGTGTGGCATCAGCGATTGCAATTGCCGTTCCTCTGGCAGTAGCTGGTCTATTCTTAACAATGATTGTTCGTACTTTAGCTGTTCCAATTGTTCACTTGATGGATGCGGAAGCTGAAAAAGGAAATATTCGCGGTGTTGAAATGTGGCACATCATTGCAGTAGCTATGCAAGGTCTGCGTATTGCTATTCCAGCTGGGGCACTGTTATTCATCCCAGCACATACAGTTCAATCTTTCTTGGAATCAATGCCTGCATGGTTAACAGATGGTATGGCAATCGGTGGTGGAATGGTTGTTGCCGTTGGTTATGCGTTAGTAATCAATATGATGGCAACAAAAGAAGTATGGCCATTCTTTGTTATTGGTTTTGTTGTCGCAGCAATTTCTCAGCTTACACTAATCGCACTTGGTGCACTAGGTGTGGCGCTGGCTCTTATTTATCTAAATCTTTCTAAAATGGGCGGTTCTTCAAACGGCGGTGGCGGCGGCCATGGCGATCCGTTGGACGACATTTTGAATGACTACTAAACCTGAAGGAGGAGAATAGAAATGGCAGAAAAAATTCAATTAACTAAAAAAGATCGTTTAGCCGTTGCGTGGCGTTCTACCTTCATTCAAGGTTCTTGGAACTATGAACGTATGCAAAATGGCGGTTGGGCATTTGCAATGATCCCGGCAATTAAGAAATTATATAAATCAAAAGAAGATCGTACAGCAGCATTGAAACGTCACTTGGAATTCTTTAATACTCACCCATACATTGCTTCACCTATCTTAGGTGTAACTTTAGCGCTTGAAGAAGAGCGTGCAAATGGAGCAGCGGTAGATGATGTAGCGATTCAAGGGGTTAAGGTTGGTATGATGGGACCATTAGCCGGTGTCGGTGACCCGGTATTCTGGTTTACAGTGCGTCCGATGTTAGGAGCTTTAGGTGCATCATTAGCCATGGGCGGTAACATTCTTGGTCCAATCATCTTCTTTGTAGCTTGGAACATTATCCGTTGGGCATTTATGTGGTATACACAAGAATTTGGCTATAAAGCAGGTTCAAAAATCACAGAAGATCTTTCCGGCGGTTTGCTTCAAGATGTAACTAAAGGGGCGTCTATTTTAGGGATGTTCGTATTAGCGGCTTTGGTACAGCGGTGGGTATCTATTAAATTCCTGCCAGTTGTTTCGACTGTTAAGCTGGATAAGGGTGCCTATATCGAGTGGGACAAACTTCCTTCCGGTGGTGAAGGTATCCGTCAAGCCTTTGAACAAGTCAACTCAGGATTGGCTCTTTCTTCTGATAAAGTGACAACATTGCAAAACAACTTGGATCAGTTGATTCCTGGTCTGGCAGCATTATTGCTTACATTGCTATGCATGTGGCTGCTTAAGAAGAAAATTTCTCCAATCGTTATCATTCTTGGCTTATTCGTAGTCGGAGTACTAGGACATGTAATTGGTCTGTTATAATCGACACGTTTAACAAGAAGGTAGTCAAGCATGTAGCTGCAGGAAACGGGTAAGCAACAAATACTCAATTCTATCGTAAACGATTGAAAAAGAGTAGGTTTCAACGCAGTATTTATCCGGTTTCGGAATAGTTGAAGCGGCTGCGACATTTTGTCCAGCCGCTTTTTAATAGCCAATTTACCGGAAATAACGGTATAATGAAAACAAGTATATTTTATAAGAATGGAGCAGAGACAATGGTTCAATCACTGAATACAAAAATAGATTTAGTCATCGATGGGACTGCTTTTACTGGACTTACTGATTACGGTCAGATAATGATTGGTGATCAGGGGTTTGAATTCTATAATTCACGTGACACACGGAAATACATCCAAATTCCCTGGGAAGAAGTGGACTATGTAGTTGCCTCTGTGTTGTTCAAAGGGAAATGGATTCCACGTTACGCAGTACAAACAAAGCAAAATGGAACATTCACTTTTGCTTCCAAGGAACCTAAAAAGGTTTTGAGGGCCATCAGAGAGCACGTTGCTTCAGACCGCATGGTTCAATCCTTAGGATTTTTCGACGTGATTAAACGTGCAGTTCAATCAAAACGCAAACGGAGCTAGAATGAAAAGATGACAAAACTAAGAGAATACAGCTAGAAGATCAGACAATGCCGATAGTGGTGTGTCTGATTTTTTTTATTGAAAAAAGCCGTTTCTTTTGACCAGAAAATTTTCAGGAAGTACCATTAAGTATGTAAAGAATATATAAGAAGAAGGAAGTGTGAAAAATCATGAATGAAACTAGAAATAATGGGATTGACTGGGGCTCCTTGCTGCTGGGTATTCTATTTGTTCTAACCGCCCTGCTTTCTTTTCAGGATCCAGCTGGAAATCTAATTGCTATTGTGATGGTCTTTGCAGTTTTCGCCATTTTTAAAGGAATTTTTGAACTGATTGGTAGAAACAGGCTGAAACAGCTGACAGGCTATAGAGCTTATGCACCAATTGTTTTAGGAGTCATTGATATTATTATTGGTATCTATTTTCTATTTAATTTGGGTGTCGGAGTTTCTGTACTTCCGTATATTTTTGCTATCTGGTTTATTGTGGATTCTGTTTTCGGTTTGTTTACTTTAGAGTTAGCTAGAGCATTTAATACTGGCTATTACTGGTTCACATTAATTGTAGATATTCTAGGTATTATTTTAGGGTTTATTTTATTGTTTAACCCGCTGTCATCCGCGTTAACCTTAAGCTTCTTAGTTGGTTTCTACTTTATGATGTTCGGAATTACTCATATTGTTTATGCTTTCCGCTCATGAGTTTAATCAATATTCAGTATTAAGATACAGCGAAAAAGTGATGGAAAGCAAGAGTTTCTTCAATGCTTTCCATCACTTTTTTATATCAAGAAAAATTATTTTTAGCGGTAATATCTGCGGTTGTTTCCAGAATTTCCTGAAACCAGACGTACAAGCCAAACAATGACTGCTACAGGAATCAAAATCTTGATGGCAAACCATAACAGACTTCCCACAATTCCCATTACCATACTTAGAATAATACCAGCTGCAAAGAAAAGCCCAATTAAAGTCAACACGTTTACTACTAATGATTTGTTGTTCATTTTTATCTCTCCGATCATCTTGTTTGTTTTCTATAATAAGAGTATACCAAGAGATGGATAAGGAAACATCCACCTGAAGACCGATTTATCATCGGACTCTGGAAGGGGACAACGACTAGTATAAGGGAGCTGGCTGAACAATCTTAGTGTCAAACATGGGAAGAAGACATATTAATTGTTTTTGATGAAAAAGCAGGTAAAATGATGTAAGAATGGGGTGAGAGAAATGTCAAAGACAAGGATAGAAGCATTTACGGATGCAGTGATTGCAATTATTATGACGATTCTGGTTTTGGAATTATTACCTCCAGATTCTGATACATGGGCTGCTTTATATCAAATTGGACATAAAATTTTTATTTATATTATCAGCTTTATTATGCTGGCTATCTATTGGAATAACCACCACCATATGTTTCAGATGGTCCACAGGATTAGCGGTCGGGTTTTATGGGCGAATAACTTTTTTATTTTCTCATTGACCTTGATGCCGTTTGCTACAGCATGGGTTGGAGATTATTTAGACAGTCTAGTTCCAGAGCTTGTGTACGGGCTGGTGGTTCTGCTTGCTGATTTTGCCTATTTTATTTTAATGCGCGAGTTGATGAAAGCTGATGAAAAAAATAAGAAGCTGAGAGATGCATTGAATAGGTACTATAAAATGTATATATCGCTGGGATTGAATGTTACCGGGTTAGTGTTGGGCTGGCTTATTCATCCATATCTTGTATTAATTGTAAACATAGGGATTTTGATTATGTGGTTTATACCAGAAAAGAGAATAGAGCAGCAGTATAAGGAGCAGTGAATGACTGCTTCTTTTTTTATAGAACGGAGCGCTGCAAAGGGTAGTTGAGTTGAAGCAGTAAATACTATAAAATAGAGATATATTTATACATAAGAAATAATAGAGTAAATAGTCACTAGGTTGGTTGCTATATATATCCTATTGAATAGTTCGTTTATGTAACAAAATATATATTTTCTCAAATGTTTTTAAAAGTCTCTTTATTTTAGGAAAGAATTTTTGTCTTTTTTAGTGTAAAATAAAGAGTGGATTATACTATAGAAAATCAGATCCGCTATGCTGAGGCATTGTTCACGAAAAAGTGATGGGATAAATGGATAGATCTAAAGGGGTCATTAGCCAGCTATGGAAAATTTAAACAAACACACACAAGGAAGTAAAAAAATCTTTTTGAGAAAAGAAATTGAACCGGAGCGTCTAGGGGAAGAAATCTATTCAGATGATATCCTTTGTCAGTACTCGGTTTATTTAGTGCGGAAATTTGAAGAAGAAACGGATTATCAGGATCTTGCTCAGATGGAACGTCTACTTGCCGATTTGCCGGAACGATTCAATGAAGATTTTCAAGACATTGTTGCTAAGAACATGTATGTACGAACAACGCAGAAATCAGTTTACGTGACGCTGCTGTTGGCATTGCCGCAGCCCTTGAGTAAAATTCAGATTGTTGAACTGAAGGATTGGATGGGCAGTGTAGACATTCCATCACCTGCGCTAGAGCATGTATCCAATTTTAGTGGTTCGAGTACTACCGCATCAGACGATCAGATGGTTCGTGAATGGCAGGAGACGAATAGTGAGGTTTTACTGCTGACTGAAATGATGAATCAGTTCAATGAAAGTCTGTCAGATGTATATGCTGAGATACAGGCAGTGAAAACTAAAAAAACACCGCCTGTAATGAAAGTAGTTAAGAGTGAATCAGCTGCGAAAAAAGTACTTGAAGAAGAAACTCTTAATGGCCAGCGTATAGATGAGCTTGCAGCCAAGGTTGACAAAATAATGGCGGATTTTGAGACGTTTAAACAAGAGACTGCTGTTCGGCTGGAAAAGGCAGAGCAGCCTGCTCCTGCTAAAAGAACACCACCGAAGTTCAAGATTTATTTTGATGGAAAAGGTGGAAAAAAACCTTCGCTGGAGCAGCGTTTAGATAAAACGCTGGAACAGCTTGCGGCTTTATCTAGCAAATCAGAGTTTTCTCAGCGTGAAATTGAAAAGCTGGGAATGAAAATCGAAAGAGAAGCTAGAAAAACCAAGGAATTGTATCGGAATCAAAGCGGTACGGCTAAGGTTGCTGAAAATACAACAACTCTTGAAGAAAAGATGGCTTTGACCAGTGAAGAAGTTATTTCAATTTCCCAGCAGCTTCAGGAGATTAATTCTAAATTAAGTACAGTAGAAACAAAAGTTTCAAAGGTGGAGCAAACACCGGAAGAAATTGAACAAAAGGTAATGGATCACGGCAAACTTCAACAGACAGCGTCTGAAACTATGAAGTTGAACCAAGTGATTGATCAGCTTTCTGAAAAACTGGAGACTGTAGAGAGTGACTTGACCAGCGTGAAGCGCAAAGAAATTCCTGTTGTGAAGCTCAAAAAGAGTGAGACAGTTAAAAAATTGTCAGATCAACACCAAAAAGATCAGGATCAGTTAATGGCCAATGCTGTGGAAATAAAGAAACTAAGCCAGACCGTTGGGAAAGTAGATATTCAACTGATTCAAGCACATCAAAAAATTGCTGAACTGGAACAAAAAATACGTTTAGGCGGCACTGTACCTGCAGCGGCTCCTCGGTCTCAGACACAACCGATGCAGCAGACACAACAACCAGCTGCAGCACCGCCTGTTTATTCAAATCAGCCGCCAGTGACGGCGAATCCGATAAAGAATCAGCCGCCGACACAGCCAATGAATGTACAGCCGCCAGCACCACAGCCGCAAAGACCGGTGAGTCAGCCAGTCAACGCGCAGGCTGGAGCAGGCGAGCTAGGAGATACAAGAAGATTTCCAACAAAGGAAACATTTTTACAGGCTTCCAGGCCCATCCCGAATTATCGAGGAGCAAATCAGCCGCAGCCTCCAGTCGTCGAGGAGACACCGACAGTGACTCTGGCAATTGAAGAAATGTTGGATCGGGTTTCCGATCATCCGAAAAGAACGGAACCTGTCAGCAGGCCAGTACCGGAACGCAGCCAAGTAGCTACTACTTCATTAAGAAGACTAAAGAAGCTGGAAAATGACATATTTACGAGTTTTAGCAAAATAAAAAGTGGTATTGGCAGCCGTGGTATGGTTGCTAAGGAAGATTTTTATGCAAATATCCGTCAAATTGAGGTTCTACCCTATCTATGGTCAACTATCCATACGGAAAACGGACCACAGCAGGATATTCTTTTAAATGGTCAGCTTAGTTGTCAAAAGCTGATTGATGCTGTACCTAAATTTTTAGAAGAAGTAGAAGAAATTGCTTCAAAGAGAAAGGTCATGGGTAAGTGGATTTATTGTCCAAAGGAAGTTGAACAGAGAATGGAAGGCTACAAGCTGTTAAACGAATATTTTGAATTAACTTTATCCAACCGTCCAGTTAGGTAAATTAGTTTTTATGTCATCAAATTGCGCTGGCAAAACAAAGAATTGAATATCATCAAAGAGCTTGAAGCAAAAACAGGAAATTTCTGGTTTTGTTTCAAGTTTTCTATTTGACTAAGGGAAACTTCCCTAATCCATCTGAACAGCTGGCCGAAAGCGACTTGGTAAACAGATGATAATTCCCAATGTACCTTTGAAACTGCTTCTCCTTTTCAGTGTTGTGAAAAAATAAGACAATGATTTCATATTATTAGTTTGCTGTTTCTTTTTTTGTTTGACTACTTAAATAATGCTGATGAATTTCCACCAATACAGAAAATTATAAAGTCGTAAAAGCAACTATAGCACAGAAGTAGTTTAACGAATGCGGTATTCGCTGTCTTCATTAATTAGGGGGTTGCAGACCTCTTGCTCTGAGTTGCTCAAATAAATGATTACAGGTACTATTGAGGTGTGAAGGAGGGAATGGATATGGCGACAGATGAAGGTAAAAAATATAAGAAAAGCACTCGATTTAGACAAATCACCAAAATATTTATGGAACATAATGTGATTACAAATATGGTGAGACAAACACACCCGGAGGAAGTTCGAGAGGCTTTTGAAAAACTGGGACCAACATTTATTAAAATTGGACAGATGCTGTCTGTTCGAACAGATATTCTGCCTCCGCCCTTTATTGATGAGTTAAAAAAACTACAGGATGACGTGAAAACCGATGATTATCCGCTGATTAAAGAAATCATAGAATCTGAAGCAGGACAATCTGTTCAAAGCCTTTTCTCTTCTTTTGAAGAAATCCCATTTGCCTCAGCTTCAATGGGTCAAACCCACAAAGCTGTTTTGAAGAGTGGAGAGGAAGTTGCTGTAAAGGTTCAACATGCAGGTATTCGTGAAGAAATCACGCTGGACCTTTCTCTTCTGGAACGTGCTCTGCCATTAATAAAATACATTCCTGAATCAAAGGTTGTCGATTTGAGGAATATCTTTCTGGAAATTAAAGAATCCCTTCAAAAAGAGTTGGATGCCATTCAGGAAGCAGCAAACGCTGAATACTTCTATGAGTTGAATAATGGCTGGGAAATGATTCGCGCTCCCAAAATCTATCAGGAGTACTGCACCTCAAGAGTGTTGGTGATGGAATATATAGACGGGGAAAGTATCCGCAGCTTTTTCAGCAATCAGCTGCAGACAGACCCTGCTAGTAAAAAGCTGAGGAAAGAGTTTGGAGATGCGTTAGTTCGGAACTTCATCAAGCAAGTATTTGAAGATGGTTATTTCCATGCTGACCCTCATCCGGGAAATATTTTTGTGCAAAAAGTGGACTTGGAAAGTTCTATCCCTAATGGAATACGAAAAGGACAGCAATTTCAGAAAAAATTTAAGCATACAACGGTTGATTTTGTTTATCAGGATGAAGGTAGGACATTGCCCTATCAGCTGGTATATTTAGATTTTGGTATGATGGGACAGTTGAGTCAGGAGATGATTCAAAAACTGACAGGTGTTATGATTAGCTTATATAGAAATGATGCAAAGGTAACGGGTCAGGCAATTTTGCAGGTATGTAAGCAAATAGGTCCTTTAGATGAAGATATTTTTTATGAACAGCTGACACCGTTACTGGACCAAAACTATGGAGTAGGTATTGGCGACTTGAACTTACAGGCGTTGTTCTTCCAAATTATTGATATTTGTCATCATAATAATCTTCAGGTTCCTAAGGAAGTGACTATGATGATTAAGGCTGTAGTAACTTTTGAAGGGATGATTCGGGAGCTTGATCCTGAGATTTCTCTTGTTGAAATCTCAGCGCCTTTTGCAAAAAAATATTTTACAGAAAAAATTGACTGGTCCACAGAGCTGAAACGAGCTGCACTAGATACATTATATTCAGCAAAAGCGGCTCCTCAAATACCTAGTCGGGCATTAGATGTTCTAGATGACTTGGCTAAAGGAAAATCGAAGGTCAATATTGAATTAAAGAAACAGGATGAGCTGTTAAACCGGCTGGAATCAATGATTAACCGCTTGGTCATCGGACTGATTCTATCGGCATTAATTATCGGTTCATCGATGCTGGTTGAATTTCAAGAAGGATTAACCAGTCGTTTTGTTTCGGTGTTGGGAATTGTAGGGTATGGTGTCGCATTTTTGGCTGTTATATATCTAATCTATGATATCTGGAGAAAGCATAGAAAAAAATAACATAAAATTATATTCTTTAAAAAGTGGAATTTTTCAATTTTTCCAAAAAAGGAAGAAGCCTACCTTATTAGGGTAGGCTTCAAGGGGAGATAGTTAGAAAGAAGTTTTACTACGCTCGTCTTTCCACTACAGTAAGTATAACAGAAAATAATCCAGACCGCGTTTCAATAAAGTGAGACAAATTTTTTGTTTTTGCAAATTTTTTTTCATTAGTTTGCTGGAGTAGTGGTTAGTAAAAAAATTTTTTTTTTGAATATTAAGCAAAATTAAATAAGACAGTTTCAAAATCTTTCACATAGTAACGAATGTTTTTTCTTCCTCGCTGAATGATTTGATGCCCTTCCTGCTCTAAACGCTCTCTTTGGAAATCTACTCCGCCTGGGAACTTGGGATTAATTTCCCCATGGGCTTTTAAGGTTCGCCAATAAGGAGTTAAATCTGTTTCCCGCTGGCTGCTGGCCCAAGCAGCAATAGAGGTAAAAGCTCCTGCTGTAATGGGTTCAGTAAAATCAGCATGGTTGATTTTAGCTAGATAGTCTCTAAGAGCCGTAACAGTAATAACCTTTCCTTTTGGGATCTGCTTCATAAGCTTATCGTAGACAAGGGGAGGGGCGAAATACATCAATGAGCCGCCGTATTTATCAATCGTTTTCTGGTCGGTGATTACCTTGGTTTTCGGCATATCTTTGGGATCGTTCAACATGGCATTAAAATCTTTTTTATCTTCATTAGCCATTAGAATCCCTCCTTTCAGGCTTACAATAGCATAGATAAATAGACCTGCCAATGAGACAGTTAAAAAAATATAGAAAAATTTTTGTTTCTTGAGGTAAGCTGAAAAGAGCCGACTTGTCCCATCGTTCATTCGGATTTTAGAAAAGGGGCTGTGACATTAGTATGCCTCAGTCCCTTAAACCCGGATAAACGGTGTTTCAGAAGTAACTTCTGTCACAGCCCCTTTTCTTTATAAAGCTGCCCGCTTTTTACGGGTTCTTTTTTTTGCTCTTGTTTGTTTTTTTTGTTTGGTATCAGTAAATTTTACAAAGAAGACAAATCCACCTGTGCAGAGAACAAACAGCAGGGCGCCAATTTTGAAGCCTTCCGGCAGATAAACGAGCTTGATTGTATGTTCACCTACAGTAACTGGAACACTGATAAACGCATTTTTAAATACTTTGACAGGGACCTCTTTGCCGTCAACATAAGCTTTCCAGCCTTTATCGTAAGGAATAGTTGTGAAAATTGTTTGATTTTCTTTAGCTGAAAATGTTCCTTCAGCAGTTCTCCCTCCAGTTTTCATCTCTATTCCATTCGTTTGAATTTCTTTTACCGCCTGTTCAAAAGCTGTCGTATCAAGACCAACAACTTTGGGTTCCATAAAACTAACAGCTTCTGTACCATAAAAGCTGACAGAAAAAGTCACTGTAGTAGGCTCTTCATAATAACCAATATTGTAATATTGACCAGTAATGTTGATTTGAGATTTCTGACTGCTGCCGTTCACGGTCATAGTAGCACTAGAGCTTTCTAATTGCCCAAAGTCTGTTGGGAACAGACTGAGATAAGCTTGTGTATGTGCTGGAACAGCCACGCTCCACGTAATTTCTTTTGCAACATCGCTTTGCAGTTCACGATAGGTAACAGAATTCACATTGTCTTCAATCTTTACATTTTGCTGGTTGATAATTGTTGGAGAATAGAAGGTAAAGTAATTTTGTTCCTGCTGAGACAAGCTGTTTAGCAGCTCCGTCTGGCTGCTGAGATTATCGTTTTCAGGCTGCTCTACGTCATAAATGGATTCATTAGCCAAAAAGCCCAATGGCAAGGCATATTGATTCTCGTACAACGTAAATTTCCCGGATGTAGCTTCATTAGAAAAACCAAATTTTAATGGATCACTTTCCGAAAGATTATATTTTATGCCCATGAGAGCATCCATTATTAAGGTATTATTGGGATAACGAATATTCAAATTCGTTCCCCTTGAACGAAAGCCCAGCGAGTCCAGATAGGCAGAAGAATTTCTATTGCGGATTGAAGAAAATAAGCTGATGCCGCTGTATCCATAATTGATACTATCGTTAGAGGATACAGGATTTAAATTCTCTAATCGGTAGAAAGTATCGTTTTCCGCCTTGGTCTGATCTACTAGTTTTTTGATATCCGGATAAGGCTCTGTGTATAGACTGCGTGAAGCATAGTTCCAATCATCCAGAATACCATTAATCATTGTATTGGTATTGATAAAGGCTTCAGCACAGACAACCAGCAGCAATAAAGCAGAAAGATATTTTCCAGGCAGTTTTTTTACCTGATAAAAAGCAATACCCGCTAAATACAAACCAAGGAATAGCAAGGTGAGTATAAAGGAAGTCAGTGAAACAAACTCGTAGCTTCCAGTTGGCTTAGACCCTTCAGCTAATGCGAAGAACGCAATAACCAAAATAATAGTTCCTGTGAAAATACCTAAGTCGTCCTTTTTGAACTGCTCCCAGCCATAGCCGGCAAGTAGAACGACAAGAAATGAAAATAGAAAGCTATAGCGGAATAAAAACATATTTGGCGCATGCATTCCATGCCAGAACAAGTTCAGCGGTACGATGTAGAAACTGGCAATTAGAATAGCGAATAAGCTGCCAAAGAGAAGTTTATTTTTTAGCGGGATATGTCGTGTAGTAAAGTAAAACACACAAAAAATCAGCGGCAGCAGACCGACATAAATAAATGGAATCGATCCATATTTTGTTGTATCGTACACGCCAACCATATTTTTCATGACAATATCCCAGAAGGCGGTCGCTTCTGTTTTAAATTTTGTGATTTCTGTCAGTTTTTCCCCGTTAAACCGTAAATCAAAAACTGTCGGAAGAATCATAATCATAGATGCGCCGCCAGCCAACAGTGAGGTAATACTATATGGAAGAATCGTTTTTTTATAGTTCTTCCAGTTTGTAAGCAGTCGGACGATAAAGTAAAGGAATGAAAAAATACCAATCATAAAACCCATATAGAAATTTGCAATAAATAACAGCAGATAACTGACAAACAACAGTGTTGGTTTCCTTTGATCCATCAAGCGGTGAATACCCCAGAAAATGAGCGGGAGATAAACAAAAGCATCCAGCCACATAATCAGCTCCGAATGAGCAGTAGTATAAGACATCAAAGCATAGGGAATGCTAAGAGTAACATGCGCCCATCGACTGATTTTGAATGTATGGGAAGCAAAGAACCAGAAGGATAGTCCGGCTGCGCCAATTTTAAGCAGAGTCAGGACGTACAAAGCATCCGGCATGTTCTGGTTGCCAAAGAAAAAGACCAGGGGTGTAAACAAGCCCCCTAAATAATAAGACAAGAGCGACATATAATTTAAGCCTAGCGAAGCGTTCCAGCTATAGAAGATGCTTTGTTTTCCATGCAGAACATTATTAAAGCTGGCATGGAAATTGGAAAACTGAGAGAAGGCATCACTTGCTAAAACACTGCGGCTGCTGCCGGGATATATGCCGATACTTAGATAGACAAAAACCATTATAAAAAAAGGAATGAAGAAACTGGCGGCCATATATTGCCAGTTTTCCTTAGTAAATTGCTTAATTTTATTTTTCATAAACAGACCCCTCAAGACAAGTTAGTATTCGTATCATCTAGTTTAGCATATTCATAGAAAATATCACCAATAGAAAGAAAATTTCATAAAATATTCATGGTTGAACAGCAAGCTTGTTTGCAGGGAAGAACGATAATAAAGAGCTGATGTTACGTAGTGATACATTCAAGACACAAATAACCATCTTTCAAATATGTAACCAATCTGCTGCTGCCTATATTTCTTTTACAGAGAAAGGTCTATACTTAGGTCAACATCAATGTTCAATACAGGAGGAATAGATAATGAAAAACGGAATTAAAATTGTTACAATCGGCGGCGGCTCCAGCTATACGCCAGAGCTGGTAGAAGGCTTTATCAAAAGATTTGAAGAACTGCCAGTTAGAGAGCTTTGGCTAGTAGATATTGAAGCCGGTAAAGAAAAGCTTGAAATTGTTGGAGAAATGGCAAAACGCATGGTTAAAGCTGCAGGAGTTGACTGTGAAGTGCACCTGACGTTGGACCGCCGAGAAGCATTGAAAGATGCGGATTTCGTCACAACGCAGCTGCGTGTGGGATTGTTGGATGCTAGAATTTTGGATGAACGTATTCCCTTAAGCCATGGCATGATTGGTCAGGAAACAAATGGCGCTGGTGGAATTTTTAAAGCACTGCGTACGATTCCAGTGATTCTTGACATTGTTGAAGATATGAAGGAGCTGTGTCCTAATGCTTGGCTGATTAACTTTACAAACCCAGCTGGTATGGTAACGGAGGCTGTTCTTCGCTATGGAAATTGGGATAAGGTAGTAGGGCTTTGTAATATTCCTGTCAATGCAGTATTTGAAGAGGCAGCACTACTTGAGGAACAGCCTCGGGACTTGTTCTTCCAATTTGCGGGAATTAATCACCTTCACTGGCACACAATCACTGATAAGAACGGTATAGACCGAACAGATGATTTAATTAAAATTATGTATGGCCAAGGAAACGCAAAATCAATTGTTGCTAATATTAAAGATAATGAACTAATTTGGGAACAGGTAGAAAATCTGCATATGGTGCCGTGTCCATATCATAATTACTATTATAATACCGATAAAATGCTGGCAGAAGAACTGGAAGATTTCAAAAATAATGGTACACGTGCGGAAAAAGTAAAACAAATTGAACATGAATTATTCGAGCTGTATAAGGATCCTAAGCTGGATTACAAGCCGAAACAACTAGCGGAAAGAGGAGGAGCACGATACAGTGATGCTGCCTGTGAGATTATCAACTCTATCCACAATGATAAGCGTACAACAATGACCGTTAGCACAAGAAACAATGGTACAATAACAGATCTTCCAGCTGAGAGCGCAGTGGAAGTAACTTGTACAATTACTGGAAGAGGACCTGTTCCATACAACTTTGGCAGCTTTGAACCAAAAGAGCGGGGTCTACTGCAAGTAATGAAGTCAATGGAAGAGCTAACCATTGAAGCAGCTGTAACTGGAGACTATGGCACCTTACTGCAGGCATTTACAATGAATCCGCTGATTACAAGTGGTGGTATTGCGAAGCAAGTCATGGATGAGCTTCTGGAAGCTCATAAATCATATTTGCCTAAATTCTTTAAATAAGCAAAAAACACGAAAAGTCATTTTCCCGACTTTTCGTGTTTTAGTTTTCTAACTTCTTTTGCTAGGTATTCAATTGTATACAGTGCAGGAACCTGTGAAGTAATATCGCTGTCACCAATACTTTCTGTTGAAATATAATAGGGAATATTTACATCAGACAGCTTGGCTATTTCTGATTTTTCACTATTAGTAATTGAAATAATAGAACTTTCATTGGCAATGAAATGGTTCAAATAATCAATTATCGCTGTTGTTTTTCCGCTGACGGAAAGAGCAATTACACAAACATTCCTGGCAATATTTTTGTTGAAAAAGCTAACTGGATGATTCACCGGATCATCAATATTAAAAGCCATGCTGAAGATAGATGAAAAATACAAAGCGCCGTATTCTGCGATAATCTTTGAGGAACCAACTCCGACAAAAAGAACCAGTTCTTTTTCAGCCAGCAGCTCAGCAGCAGCACGCAGGCGTTCCTGATAAAAGGATTCTGTAGAGCGCTGAATGAAGTGTGAAAAAGACGTTTCATCAACTGTATGAATGGTTGTTTGATGACTTTGAGACTCCAGATAAAGACTCAACCGCACTTTAAATTCTGAAAAGCCTTCACATTCAAATTTACGGCAAAACCGTAAAATACTGGCTGTACTGCTGTGTGTAACTTGTGCCAGCTCTCTGATACGCATATAAATCACCTGATCCATATGCGCAGCAATGTATTTATAGATTTCCAAATCAATAGGGCTGAGATCAGGGTTATAGTCTAAGAACAGCAAATGAATTCCCTCGCTTTATGATATAAGTTTATTGAAACAATGGCACAGTTCAGTCTGTTTAAAGAGAAGCAATTGCTTTAATCAATTAACAGCAGCAATTTAGTGCAGAAAAGAAGTAATTAAAGTAAATAAAAGAACCTGAACATCAGCTCTGTGGATAACTTTGTGCATAACTAGTTACGAGCATGTGAAGAATAGAAAAAAACTTGAATATCACTATTAGGTTCAAGGGCATAAAAAATCTTTTCACCGCAAAATTTTTTTCCGAATATTTACTAGATTACTAAAAAAAATGTTCGAATATCTACTAGCGATTCCCGCTTTGCAGCAGGGTAAATTCTTCTTTTTTTAAATAAGCAGATAAAACCTTTAAAATCCTGTCAGTACAAGGATATATTCACTTTTTTAGTGAATAAAAGCAAGCTAAAAGCGTTAGATTATCCGTAAAAAATAAATTGATTTCTTATAACTTTCCTTATTTTAAAAGGAAAGCTCTGTTGAACTGAGGATTAGCTTCTATTGATTAAAAAATAGTGAAAAAATTCTTGTTAAACGGATATTACGAAAAATCCGATAATTCCTTATTAATGTGGATAACTATAAAAGAAAGAATAAATAGTTAAAGATATTATGATTAAAAAAATAGTTATCCACAAAAAAACGGAATATAGAGCTAGTTATCCACAATCGGGGATAACTCTGGGGGAAACTTTTACTCGAAGCGTTCTGCCGGTTTTATTTCAGGTAGTAATCCCTCAATTTTATGCTCGGTACTGGCCGTCACCATAAACAATATATTTAGTAGAGGTCAACTCATCCAGCCCCATAGGTCCTCTGGCATGCAGCTTTTGAGTGCTGATTCCGATTTCTGCACCAAAGCCAAAAACAAAACCGTCGGTAAAACGTGTAGATGCATTAGCATAGACTGCTGCAGCGTCCACCTGCTGCAAAAATTGCTGTGTAGCAAAATAGTTGTCACTGATGATACTTTCAGAATGCTTGGTATTATATTTGTTGATGTGGGCGATTGCTTCATCTAGAGAGTCAACGACCTTGACAGCCAGGATGAAATCAAGAAATTCTGTTCCCCAGTCTGCTTCAGTTGCTGGTATGGATTGTTTTAATATAGCCTGGGCACGCTCGTCAGCCCGCAGCTCCACATTATACTCGCTTAAAGCTTCTTCAATAACAGGTAAAAAGTCTTGGGCTACATCTTTGTGGATAAGCAGGGTTTCTGCGGAATTACACACAGATGGCCGCTGACATTTAGCATTAACAGTAATATCTGTTGCCATTTTTAGCTGAGCATCTTTATCTATATAAATATGACAGTTTCCTGTTCCTGTTTCTATAACGGGAACAGTGGCAGTTTCCAGCACCGTTTTGATTAGATTGGCGCCGCCTCGAGGAATTAGGACATCTAGATATCCATTTAAGGTCATTAGCTTTTTAGCCGTTTCCCGAGAAGTATCATCCACAAATTGAATGGCGTAAGGCGAAAAATCACTATCACTTAATGCTTGCTGGAGAATGGAAACTAATACCTGATTAGATTGAAAGGCTTCTTTTCCTCCTCTCAAAATAACTGCGTTTCCCGATTTAAAGCATAAACTGGCGGCATCCGTTGTGACATTTGGACGGGATTCATAGATGATTCCAATCACCCCTAATGGTACTCGTTGTTTTCCAATCATTAAGCCGTCTTCATTTTTCCACATTTTTTCTACTTCGCCAATTGGGTCATTCAGCCCAGCGACTTGACGAATTCCATCTGCCATTGCAAAAATCCGCTCTTCTGTCAGACGCAGACGATCCTGCATTGTTTCAGAGATACCATTTTCCTCTGCAGCGGCCAAATCATTTTTGTTTGCTTCTAAAATTAAAGGAATACTTTTTTCAAGCTGTTTTGCCATCGCAAGCAATAGCTCATTTTTTCTTTTAGTATCCAGTAAACCTAGTTGATAAGCAGCAGTTTTTGCCTGCTGCCCCAGTGTAATTAAATCAGTCATGCCCATTTCTCCTTTCAATAAATAAAGTACCGATATCTTCTCCTGCTAAAATGTTAAAAATAATCTGCGGCTGTTTTCCGTTAGCTAAAACCATCATGCTTTGTTGTTCAAGTACACGTTCGGCAGCTTTCAACTTGCTGAACATACCGCCTGTACCGAAACGGCTGCCTTTTCCGCCGGCCTGCTGCAGCAAAGCGTCATCAATCTGATTGATTTCAGAATACAGGACAGCTGCTTTATTAGTATTTGGGTTGTCTGAGAAAAAGCCGTCAATGTCGGAAAGCATGATTAATGCATCTGCATTAATTAGCTGTGTCACGATTGCTGAAAGCTGATCGTTATCGCCAAACTTAGTCAAATGGTCTAGTTCATCAATAGCTACGGTGTCATTTTCATTAATAACAGGAATTAATCCCATTCGCAGTAGTTGTTCCATAGTATTGACTACATTGCGGCGGCTTTCAGGATATTCTGTTACATCTCTTGTTAACAGAAGCTGTGCAATTTGTTGGCTGTAAGTGGAAAATCGCTGATTATAGATATTCATCAGTTCCGCCTGACCTACCGCAGCTACTGCCTGCTGTTCAGGAATAGTTGGGGGTCGTTGATCAAGGTTCAGTTTATTGAGTCCGACACCAATCGCGCCTGAAGAAACCAGTATAATTTCTTTACCCTGATTTTTAAGATCGGTTAAGGTGAATGCCAGATGATCAATTGCACGCAGATTGATGTTTCCGTTCGGATAAATCAGTGTGCTGGTTCCAACTTTGATAACAATTCGCTTGGCTTCTTTTAATTGTCTACGCATATTATCCCCCATACAATTCCCGATAAAGCTGCTGGCTGCTGGACTAACCGCATAAACCCACGGTTAGTAAAGTTGCAAGTAAAAATAAATAGGCAGGGGCAGTTTATCATTTTTAGATTCTAAGAAAGCCAGGACTATGAAGTCATAGTTCCCAGCTCTCTTGATTGTTCTTCTATTTTACTGCTTTCTTAGCGTTTTGTCTCTAAATCATGTAAAAATAATCCGCTAAGTAGCTTTGGTTCAAACCACGTAGACTTTGGCGGCATAATTTTCCCAGCATCGGCGACATTTAGCAAGTCATCCATTGTGGTTGGATAAACAGCAAATGCAGCTGTCCATTGTCCGCTGTCTACCAATTTCTCCAGCTCTGCCATGCCTCTTATGCCGCCGACGAAATCAATCCGTTTATCGGTTCGAACATCTTGAATACCAAAAAGGGCAGAGAAAACATGATTTTGAAGGAGAGAAACATCCAGACCTTCAACTGGATCATCTGAAAGAATGTGTTTTTTTGCAGTTAGTGTATACCACTGCCCGTCTAAGTACATACCGAAGGTTTTCGGTTGGGCGGGTTTTCCTGCGTTTGCAGTTTCCACAGTAAAGTTCTCCGCAAGCTGTTTTAGAAAATTTTCTGGAAGAGGAACGTTGACTACACGGTTGTAATCAAGTATCTCCAGCTCTTCCTTAGGAAAGATTACTGAAAGAAAATAGTTAATCTCAGCATCCTTCGGCAGCTGCGGGTGCTGTTCCCTATATTTTTCACCAACTTTAACGGCTGATTCTGTCCGATGATGACCATCAGCAATGTATAAGGCAGGAACATTAGCTTCAAAAGCATTTGTGAAAGCAGAGATAACCTCTTTCTCATCAATGACCCAGACCTTATGTCCAACCTCGTGGAAGCTGGTGAAGTCATAGACAGGAGTATGGGCAGATTTCCAGCTGTCCATCAGCTGTTGAATATCCGTTTGCGACCGGTACGTAAGAAAAATCGGACTAGTATTAGCATCGCAGGCCTCTATATGACGAATTCGATCCACTTCTTTTTCCGGACGAGTAAATTCATGTTTTTTGATTTTTCCTGCGGTATAATCTTCTACTGCTGTACAGGCAACAAGTCCAGTTTGAGAACGGCCATTCATGACTAATTCGTATAAATACAGTGCTGGGTTCTCTTCCTGCAACAGCCATTCTTTTTCAATAAAAGCTTTTAGGTTATCGGCGGCTTTTTCGTAAACCTGACTGTCATAGGGAGATAACTCTTCCGGTAAATCAATTTCAGCTTTATCAATATGCAGATAAGAGTACGGATTTTCCTGCCCCAATTCCCGAGCTTCAGCGGAGTTGAGAACATCATAGGGTAATGTAGCGACCTTTTCACTGAGCTGAGCCGCAGGACGGATACTCCTGAAAGGATGAATTTTTACCATTAATAGTTCACCGCCTCATTATTTTTAATTGTCCGTACTTTAATGATATTTTCAGCCTGTTGAATTTTTTTAGCAACGGCTTTAATTTTTTCTTCATTTGTTTCTGCAATATCCACCAAGGTATACGCGTAGTCATCACGGCTGCGGTTAATCATCGTATCAATATTGATTCCTGTTTCCGCGATACCTGTAGAAATTTGTCCCAGCATGTTTGGTACGTTTTTATGAATGATTGTAAAGCGGTAAGGCGAATTAAACGCCATTTCCACTGTAGGAAAATTGACAGAGCGTTTAATATTTCCAGTTTCTAAAAACTTCTTCAGTGTTCGGGCAGCCATCTTAGCACAGTTCACTTCGGCTTCTTCGGTAGAAGCGCCTAAGTGAGGCAGAACCATGATTTTTTCGTTATTTAACAAGCGTTCATCAGCAAAATCAGTGACGAAGCTGCCGATAGACCCATTGTTGACTGCTTGGCAGACTGCGTCTGTGTCCACTAGTTCACCACGGGCAAAGTTTAGCAGTACAGCAGAGCGTTTCATCTTGTTCAGCTCATCTTGACCAATTAGGTGGTGTGTAGTTTCAGTTAGTGGAACATGAACAGTAATGAAGTCGCAGTTCGTAAAAATTTCATCCATACTCTGCGCCCGTTTTACGCGGCGAGAAATACTCCAAGCTGTATCTACTGAAACAAAAGGATCATATCCAGTAACATCCATTCCCAAACGATACGCATCATTAGCCACCATTGCCCCAATTGCACCTAAACCGATTACGCCCAGTTTCTTACCTTCAAGCTCGGTTCCGGCAAATTGCTTCTTCTCAGCTTCCGCCTGACTTTCGATATCTGGTCCTGAAAGTGTCTGCACCCAATTAGCGCCTTTCAATACAGGACGAACAGAAAGCAGTAGACAAGCAACCACCAGTTCCTTCACTGCGTTAGCATTAGCTCCCGGTGTATTGAAAACAACAATCCCCTTTTCAGCACATTCTTTAACAGGAATGTTATTCGTTCCTGCACCAGCTCTGGCAACACCCAGCACAGAGTCTGGAAATGCATAGTTATGAAGCTTTTCACTACGCAAAATGATTCCGGCTGGTGTATCTGTCTGGTCCACGGTAAATTGAGGATCATCGAAACGGGCTAAGCCCTCTGGTGCGATGGCATTGAAAGTTTTGATATCAAACATTTAGTTCGTTCCTCCATTTTCTGCTTCAAATTTTTTCATAAATGCTACAAGCGCTTCTACGCCTTCTTTTGGAAAGGCATTATACAAACTAGCGCGCATACCACCGACAGAGCGATGACCTTTGAGATTTTCAAAGCCTTCGGCGAGTGCTTCCTGATTGAATTTTTTATCCAATTCCTCACTCCCGGTTACAAAGGGAATGTTGTTGATAGAGCGGTATCTAGGATCCACAGGAGATGAGAACAATGGAGAGGCTTCAATTTCTTTGTACAGAAGCTCAGCTTTTTCTTTATTTAATTTCTCCATTTGTTGTACGCCGCCTTGTTCACGAATCCATTCGAATACTAATTCTGCCATGTAAATAGCAAACGTCGGTGGAGTATTGTAAAGGGAGTTATTTTTTGCTTGAATGTCGTAGTCCAGCATGGCGCTCATCACGTCTGTTTGTCCAATTAAGTCTTCTCTAATAATAACTACTGTTAAACCAGCAGGTCCAATATTTTTTTGTGCGCCTGCATAAATTAAGCCAAAATCAGCAACATTGTAGTCAATAGATAGGATATTGGATGACATATCGGCGATTAACGGAACATCGCCAGTATCCGGCAGGTCATAATAAACCGTTCCTTCAATTGTATTGTTTGTTGTGATATGAACATATGCAGCGTCTTGAGGAATTGCGTCTTTTTCAACCTCGGGAATATAGGTAAAGTTTTTATCTTCACTGGAAGCGATGACTTCTACCTGAACGTTGGAAATTTTTTGGGCTTCACTAATCGCTTTTTTCGACCATGAACCTGTATTGATATACAAAGCTTTTTTATTTTGTGCCAAATTTAATGGAATCATTGTAAATTGAAGACTGGCACCGCCTTGTAAAAATAGTACTTTGTAATTATCGGGAATATTCATTAACTCTCGCAACAGGGTTTCAGCCTGCTGAATAATCGTTTCAAACAAGGAGGATCGATGGCTCAGCTCCATAACGGACATGCCGCTGTTTTGATAATTCACTAATTCAGATTGTGCCTTCTCCAAAACACTTTTTGGCAAAATCGCCGGACCTGCAGAAAAATTATAAACTGTTGTCATACGTTTCTCTCCTTCTTTGTTCATTGCTGAACGAAATTAAATGTGAAAATTATTATAACAGAAAGCTCACATTAAAAAAAGATTAAAACTAATTTAATGTGTATATATTTTAAGATAAAGGCATTTTTAGTTAAAAATGAGAATTTTTCTTATTAAAATTAGAAGAAAACAGGTCTGTCTCTTTTTTAACGTTTGCATTCTGTGATTTGACAGTTTATCATTAAAATAACTAGGGTTTTTTTAAGTATTTAATAATAAATTGAGGGGCGTACTAAATATGAAGAGAAAAATGTTGTCCATTATGTTAGGGTTATCTCTGATGTTTTCTTATGGTGTACCGGAAATGGTACACGCAGAAGAAGGCTCAGCTGTTAGTAGCGAGAAAACAGAAGAAAACAGTAGTGAGTCTCAAATGGAGAGCTCTGATTTTGAAAGTGAAGATTTTCTGGACAATTCCGAATCAAGTAGTGAGGGAACAGAAGAAACATCTGAAGCAGAAGAAGGCTTAGAAGAAAATGAATTGTCAGAAGGAGTGGAAGTTCAGAGTGGGATTTATAACATCTGGACAGCGACGGAGTCTACTTTACTGAGTATGGAAAAAGATTCAGGCAAACTGAAACTGGACAAACAAATTTATCATAGCCGACAAAACTTTGAAATCATTTCATTGGATGATAAGTGGTATCAAATCCAAAATGTTGATTCACAACTATTTTTAGAAGTTCAAGCTGACATAACAGCTGATAAATCAACAGTTATTCAAACAGAAGAAAAGGATACAGATGCGCAGAAATGGCAATTTGTAGATGCTGGTGATGGAAATCTCTACATCCAATCTAAACTGGGAACTGTCTTAAATTTGTCAGAAACCCAAAATTCGATTGAAGCAGCAGTTCAAATGAACCAGCTTGATGCTAACAAAACACAGAAATGGCGTCTGGATAAAGCCGTTGAACCAAATGTTGTAACTATTACTGATGGGTTATATCAGTTTGCTGGAGTTGAAACAGACAGTGTACTTGCTGTTGATGAAGCTTCTAAGAATGAGTTAAAGGTAAAACCGTCAACATATAGTAGTACTGAACATTTTACGGTAACAAAAGTGA
Organism: Enterococcus sp. LJL128; assembly: GCF_056924295.1. Lineage (NCBI taxonomy): Bacteria > Bacillati > Bacillota > Bacilli > Lactobacillales > Enterococcaceae > Enterococcus > Enterococcus sp. LJL128. The sequence goes on from NZ_JBXPBP010000006.1 coordinate 157,559, forward strand.
CAGATGGATGGTATACAATTACTAATTCCAGCTCTAATATGGCCTTAGATGTTGAGGAAGAGAAAACTTCTGATAAGGCTGCTGTACAGTTAAGCATGGAAGAAGATGCGGAAGAGCAGAGGTTCCGATTCATAGATGCCGGTGATGGAAATGTCTATATTCAATCTGAACTTGGAGAATATATTGAACGGGACACAGCAGAAGCAACAATGGAAACAACTGTTCAAGCGGATACATTGACCGAATCAACTGAGCAAAAATGGAGAGTAGCAGCAGCTAGTGCGCCTAATGTAGTTCAAATTCAAAGTGGTGCCCGCTATTTCATTTCTTCTAATGTAAATACAAATATGGTTTTAGATGTTTATAAAGGTGGTACTCAAAACGGAGCGAATGTGCAGCTTTGGAGAGAGGGCGGTGGCTCTCAGCAAAAATTTATTATTGAAGTTGTTGATGCTAATTGGTACAGAATAATTAACGAAAAATCTAAAAAAGTACTTGATGTAGCATCTGGGAGTAAGGCGAATGGAGCAAATGTGCAGCAGTATGCATGGAATGGAACAGATGCACAGAAATTTAGGTTTGTGGATGCGGGGAATGGCTTTTGTTATATTCAAAATAAGTTAGGAAAGTATCTAGATATCGAAGCTGCTCAAAATAAAAATGGAGCTAATGTACAAATGTATGGTTTAAATCGTACCAAAGCGCAACAATTTAAGCTTGAGAATTTGAACCAAACCAATTTTATTCGCATGACAAAATCGGATAATACAGCCGTTCGAATGACTATTTTCAATCCAAGTGTAAGTGCAACATCGATGTCGTTCCCGACATGGAGCCGTACAAAAGGGCAAGATGATATCAAATGGTTAGCAGGTAGCAAAAATTACGACAATTCATGGACTGTAAATATTCGGAGCAAGGATTTTCGTGATGGCGGTGCTTTTGATACTCATATCTATGCTAATGGAAAAGTGGGTATAACGACTAAAGCCTATACATTAACCAAGAACAGAACAGCAATGGAGCAGCAGGCTTACAATATTTTGAATCAAGTGGGCTGGAATCTGCGGGCTGCCTATAACTGGTCTGTAAACAGTATAAGATATCAGTCACTGTCAGCACCTCCAGCAGGAGCGAATTTCGCTGAGTGGTATGCAAGAGAAGGGTTCAATAACCGAAGAGGCAACTGTTACGCATTTGCCAGCACTTTCTATTACATGGCCAAAGAACTGGGCTATGATGCACATGTAACCGTTGGTAGCGTGAGAACAGTGAGCGGCGGTGCCAGTGCCCATGGCTGGGTTGAGATTAACATGAGTGGTACAGTTTATGTGTTTGATCCGGAAGGAGAATACGAAATTAAAGGGTACAATGGGTATCAATTTCGTTATGGCAATCCGGGAACGATGAGGTACCAAAATTATCGTCGCGTTAATTAAAAAATAAGGAGTATAACTTCGAATGAAAAAGTATAAACTAGCGGGGGCAATGCTTCTTTTCAGCTGTTTTCTACTGACAGGCTGTAAAACAACTGCTTCGTCTGGAGAAACCGGAACATCCGATTCCTCTTCAGGTGAGGTATCAGAATCCAGTACAGCAAATACAGGGACCGATTCTTCTTCAAAGGGAAAGACAGAAACAAAAAAACAAACGAAAATAATCGGAACACAAACTGGAAAATCAGGAGAATATGAGAAGCTTTTGGATAATCAAACAGGCTCTGATATTACAGGTATCGCTATTAAGAACATGTCAGAAGAAGCTTTTGAAGGAAATCTGCTTAAAGAAAATGATCCATTTTTAAAAAATGAACAGGGAAAAATGTATTTCACGCCTGAAACGGATAGTGATGCGGGTTCTGGTGATGGCGATGCAAAAGTTATCATTCCAGGTTATGATCTTTCCTTAACAACAAAGGATGGCAAAGAATATATTTTGCACGGTTTCCCTTTTGATGATTTAGAAGAGGCAACACTCTTTATTAAAGATGATGTAGCTTATATTGAATACGAAAGTGTCACCGGAGAACAGGTCAGTACCTTCGAAACAGAAAAGTCCATGAAGGAAATAGAAAGCAGCCAGTAATGCTTAGAGGGGAAGGCAACGATAACTATGGTTTTTAGTTCAATGACGTTTCTATGCGTTTTTCTGCCAGTTCTGTTCATCCTGTACTATTTAGTAAAAGGAGTTAGACTGCGCAATTTTCTATTAATTGGAGCAAGCCTGCTGTTTTATGCTTATGGTGAGCCTGTTTATATTGTGCTGATGATTATCAGTACATTGATTAACTATTTCTTTGGTCTGTTGTTAGTAACGGAAGAAGTAAAGAAAAGAAAGCTAGCACTCTTTTTCGCAGTTCTTATTAATCTGGGACTACTAGGTGTATTCAAATATTCTGATATGGCTGTTGAGACAGTAAACGGGCTGCTGGGTACGGCTTTTGAAGGACCTGGTTTGAAATTACCAATAGGTATTTCATTTTACACATTTCAAGCCATGTCTTATGTCATTGATGTTTATCGAAAAGATGTAGCAGTTCAGAAAAATTATTTTAATATCTTATTATATATTTCATTTTTCCCACAGTTAATTGCAGGGCCAATTGTAAAATATCATGATATTCAGGAGCAAATCGATAACCGTCATGCTGATCCCAAGCGGATAGCAAGGGGCTTTCGCCGTTTCACAATTGGGTTGTCTAAAAAAATATTGATTTCCAACGCTGTGGCGATAGCCGCAGATGCTGTTTTTGCTTTTCCCTTTGCTGAGATTAACATTATTTCAGCATGGATTGGTGCAATAGCGTATGCATTGCAGATTTATTTTGATTTTAGCGGCTATAGCGATATGGCTATTGGACTAGGGCATATGTTTGGCTTTCATTTTCTGGAAAACTTCGACTATCCTTATGTATCCAGATCAATTAAAGAATTTTGGCGAAGATGGCATATTTCGCTGTCAACCTGGTTTAAGGAATATCTTTACTATCCGTTGGGAGGAAACCGTAAAGGAAAAACACGGACAGTCCTCAATAAATGGATCGTCTTCTTTTCTACAGGCTTGTGGCATGGCGCAAGCTGGACGTTCGTGATTTGGGGCTTGTGGCATGGATTGTTTCAAATGATTGAAGAATTTTTACCAGTCAAGAGGCTGCCGCGACTTTTAGGTCATATTTATGCGCTGCTGGTGGTCTTTGTTGGATTTGTCCTGTTCCGTGCAGAAAGCTTTCAGCAGGGGCTGCATATGATTGGTCAAATGTTTACTGGGTTTCACTTTACGGAAACGCAGCAAATGCTGGCTTTTGAACAACTGACGCCGATTTTTATTTTAGCAACAGTTGTTGGAATGATTATTAGTATGCCGATTTTGCCTAATATACAGATGAGGATTGCACCTGATAGCTCATTGGAAAAAGTACTGCTTCCTATGACCTATATCAGTTCGATTATCTTGCTGGTTTTATGTATGTTAAGTTTATCCAGCGGAACATACAATCCATTCATCTATTTTAGATTTTAGGAGGATGGCAAATGAAAAAGAATGGACAATATATCGTATATCTACTATGTATTTTCACAATATTATTAATTCCGTTTGCCGGTATGACCTTTTGGCCTACCAACGAAACAGCAGAGAAAACCGAGCTGGCAAAGTGGCCGTCAATGAAAAAGGACGGTGAATGGAATTGGGGGATTCTACAGGATATGGGGACATATTTTGAAGATCACTTTGCCTTTCGAGAACAGCTGGTTACGGCTAACGCTATGGTACGCAGTAATACTGTAGGAAGTTCTGCCACGGACCGAGTAATTGTTGGGGAGAACGGCTGGCTTTATTTTAATGGTACACTGGATGATTACCTAGGGAAAAATCAGATGACGAATCGTCAGCTGTTTATGGCGGCTCAAAATCTGAAGATTATGCAGAAATATGCAATAGACCGTGGTGCTCAGTTTTTATTTGTATCGCCAGTGAACAAAAATACGTTATATAATGAGAATATGCCCAGCCGCTATCATAAGGCAGAAGAAAGCAACCTTTCCCGATTGCTTTCTTTACTATCAGAGTATGATGTAAATTATGTCGATTTAGAGGCTGTCTTTAAAGAACAGGAGCCTATCCTATACTTTAATGGAGACACACATTGGACGAATGAGGGAGCCTTGCTTGCCTATCGTTCGATTATGGAGCGGTTTGAGTTGCAGCATGAAACCTTTCTAAATGTTCCGTTTGAAGAACGAAAGGATCATGTGGGGGATATTTCGGAAATGTTGTATCCCAAAGCGCCAAAAAAAGAAGCAAATCAGTATTATTCTCATCGCTATACAGTAGTAAATGATATTACAGATATGATGGATCCGTGGATTGAAACTACTAGTGCAGCTGAAGAGAACCGTTTGTTGATGTACAGAGATTCTTTTGGCGAGAGCTTAGTACCGTTTATGGCTGATGAATTTGGGCAAGGTTATTTTACCAGATATGTTCCATACAGTTTTCTACAGGTGGATCAGTACCTGCCGACACATGTAGTAGTTGAACGGGCAGAACGGACGTTGAGAAAGCTGACGATTGATATTCCAATTATGACTGGGCCGATTGTGCCCAATATAACTGGTGGTCAGATTCAGACAGATACCTCAATGACAATTAAAAAGGATAATGATTACTATCTACTGCAGGGAGCCGTGGATCCGAAGCAGATTACGGATAGAACAGAAATTTATCTTTCGGTTCGAAATAATGAAACCAATCAAACAGTCTGCTACCAGCCTTTTTATCTTTCAAAGGACGAAGAGGATGGCGCAGGATTTCAATTGTATTTAGCCAATATGCAGCTGCCGAAAGACACACATATCAATCTTATGACAGTAAAAGCTGGTGCAGCTACAATTGTTTATTCAGAAGACCTATTGAAAAACAATATTAAATAAAAAATAGTATGGGGGATTTATAAAATGAAGAAAGTCATGCAGTTAGTTACCTTATTCGCTTGTGTGCTTGGTATGACAGCGTGCGGCAGCGGAAAGAAAGATACAGCATCGAGCACTGAAAAAACAACAGTAAGCAGTTCAACAGCTACGACAACAAGCTCAAGTGAAGAGAAAACGTATCAAGTTGTAGGTGTAAAATCAGATACTGCTTCAAAAGCATTGGTTAAGAACAGCACAGGACAGGAAATCAAAGCTGTAGCCATTAAAGCTGCTGAACAGACAGAATATCCAGCCAACATGTTGAGTGAAAACGCAACGATTAAAAATGAGGATACCGTACAATTATTTTATACACCTGAAAACAAAGAGGGTGAACAAAAATATACCGTGCAGGTAACATTTGCTGATGATACGGTACACGAAATCAGTAATTTCAATTTCTCTGATTTTGATCCAAAATCAGAAGTTGAAGTAGGTTATGATGGTACGGTGGCGTTCTTGAAATATAAAAATAAAGCAGGTCAAGTCGTTGATACCAAAGAACAAGAGCTTGCTGCAAAAGCAGAGAAGGATGCAGCAGCACAAGCTGAAGCAGCAGCCAATGCCGATGCACAAGCAGCAGCGGATGCCCTAGCGGCTCAGGAGACAGCCAATGCACAGCCAACCGTTGACAATAATCAAGCGGCCGCCGATGCTCAGGCAGCAGCTAATGCAGCGGCACAACAGCCAGCAGCACCTGTAGAACAGCAGCCGGCAGCTCCAGCAGCTCCAGCACAGAATCAAGGCGCAGACAATTGTCTTGATGATGGGGCTATGTTCAACTAAGAGTAACTTAAATAAATCAGCAGTCTGAGGAAAGAAAAGCTTCCTCAGACTGTTGATTTTTTATTAAAGAAGAATAATTTATATATTTTTTTGGATACTAGGAGTGAAAGAAACTATTTTATTGCAGAAAAGTAGCTTTTTTTAAAAAGTTTCATCATACTTTATTCATAAATAGAGGCTAAACTAATAATCAAATATAAGATGTTTCATTTCATTTAACTCCTAATTAAAACAGCTGAAAACCTCCTCCGGTTTTCAGCTGTGTGTGTTTTATAAAGCTTTTAATTTTTTGCAGAACAGCAAAAAGAGTAGGAAAAAGAAGAATCTCAATATTGGACTCAAAATCCAACTTATTGAAGATTACTAAATATCCTACTCTTTTTATCTGTAATACGGAAATCTGTTTACTGTTCTTTTTTGTTTTGGGCAGCCAGCAAATCACGAATTTCTGCCAGATATTCTTCTGCTGTAGGTGTCTCTTCTACCGGCTCTTCCTCTTGTGGTTTTTTCATTTTGTTTGCTGCCTTAACAATCAAGAACAGGACAAATGCGGTGATAATAAAAGTAATGATTGCACTAATGACGTCTCCAACTTTGAACGCTACGCCATTTACATTGAAGACCAGTGAACCGAATGCATCGTCTGCACTGCTTTGTCCAGTTATCATTACAATAATCAAGCTAACAATAGGGGTAATCAGACCATCAACGACTTTGGTCACGATTGCTGTGAAGGCACTCCCGATAACAACCCCAACAGCAAGATCAAGTACATTTCCCCGCATCATAAATTCTTTAAATTCCTTGAACATAGTATCCCTCCTCTACTATTTTAGTATACTCAAAATTAGAATAATTTTAAACGAAAACAGTTTGGAATCTTAAAAGTAGTAGAAGCTATGCTATAATTATACGCAGAAACAGAAAGTTAAAAAAGTATTTAAATACAGGGAGATTCTTGAATTTATAAGACATATTGATTATGATGAAACAACGAAGAAAGGGTTGAAAACATGTCAGTTAAGCTAGCTAAGGGAGTCAATCTACATATTCTGCCAACTAAAAAATATAAAACCGTACGTATATTAATACGTTTCAATACATTATTGGACCGCCGAACCATTACCAAACGGACTTTGTTGTCCAGTCTGCTGGAAACAAATAGTCTAAACTATCCGGATCAGACGCAAATCAGTGAACGGCTGGCCGAGATGTACGGTGCCAGTTTTGGTTTTAACGTAAATAAAAAAGGAAACCTGCACTGGCTGAATCTATCCATGAGTATTGTTAATGATAATTACCTAAATCAAAGTCATGTTCTGGAAGAAGCAGTTGCATTTATTAAAGAGATTTTGTTCGCTCCTCACATTGTTGAGGGTCATTTCGATCAGGAAACTTTTGACAGAGAGAAGGAAAATACAGGGGCTTATATTGAGAGTGTGATGGAAGATAAGCAGGCATATGCAGCTCTTTCACTGCAAAACCTTTATTTTGATGAATCTGATGCCCAAAAAATTCCTAGCTTTGGTACTCTGGAAGACTTGAAAAAGGAAACTTCTCGAACAATCGCCGATTATTACTATGAGATGATGGCGAAGGATCAAATTGATATTTTTATTTTGGGTGACGTGGAAGAAGAGGTGACTGCTAAACTAATTGCTGAGTTGCCGTTTACAGAACGGGAAGCCGGAGTAGGTGAAGTTTTTTATCATCATACGATTGATAATGTCATTAAAGAGCGTTCAGAAAGAGAAGAACTGGCCCAATCTAAGCTGAATATTGCTTATGATACAAATGTTTTCTATGGCGAGGCCTCTTATTTTGCTTTACAGGTATTTAATGGACTTTTTGGAGGTTTTCCTCATTCCAAGCTATTTATGAATGTTCGTGAAAAAGAGAATTTAGCGTACTATGCTTCCAGTAGTTTAGATACTTTCCGGGGGATGTTAACTGTTCAAACCGGAATCGATGGGAAAAATAGAGAAAAGGTTCTGCATTTGATAGCGAAAGAGCTGGAGAATATCCGTAAAGGCGAAGTGTCGGAAGAAGAGCTGCAGCAGACAAAGGCAATGCTGAAAAATCAATATCTGTTGTCTCTGGATAATGCAGGTTCTGTTCTGGAAGGGGCATATATGGATTTTCTGTTACCGGAAACAGTTCTTGAACCTGAGGAGTGGCTGCGTCGTCTAGAAGCAGTAACACTTAAAGAAATACAAAAGGTTGCCAATCAAGTTAAAATGCAGGCTATTTTCTTTTTAGAGGGGGAGCAGAAGAATGGATAAGAAATCCTATCCGCAAATCAATGAAACGCTATATACAGAAGTGCTGGAGAATGGCTTAACAGTCTATCTGCTGCCTAAAAATGATTACCATAAAACTTATGGATTATTTACTACCGATTATGGATCAATTGACAATGAGTTTGTTCCGTTAGGAAAAAATGAGATGATACGAGTACCCGATGGAATTGCTCATTTCCTCGAGCATAAAATGTTTGAAAAGGAAGATGGCGATGTTTTTCAGGCTTTTGGACGTCAGGGGGCCTCTGCCAATGCTTTTACCAGTTTTACGAAAACCAGTTATTTATTTTCCACTACAGATCAGGTAGAAAAAAATCTGGAAACACTGATTGATTTTGTACAAGCACCATACTTCACAGAAGAAACAGTGGAAAAGGAAAAAGGGATTATCGGTCAGGAAATTCAAATGTATCTGGATGATTCAAATTGGCGGCTGTTTTTTGGAATTCTAGGGAATCTTTATCCTAAGCATCCACTGCATATCGATATTGCAGGAACAGTAGAAAGCATCAGTCAGATTACTGCTGATGATTTATATACGTGTTATCATACGTTTTATCATCCAAGTAATATGACCTTGTTTGTTGTAGGAAAAATGGAGCCGGAAGAAATGATGGCCTCCATCCGAAAAAATCAACAACAGAAAACTTTTGCAGCTGTAGCGCCGATTAAACGTCATTTTCCGATTGAAGCAGCAGCAGATATTGTTCGTGAAAGCTCAATTGAAATGCCTGTACAGCGGCCCAAGGTCCTTGTAGGACTTAAAGGGCTTGATGAGGTGCCTGAGGACGGCTTCGACCTGTTGAAGTATAAGACAGCAGTAAATTTATTGTTACAGCTGCTTTTTGGGAATACCTCTCAAAATTACCTCTCATTGTATAATACAGGATTATTAGATGATAGCTTCAGCTATGAATTTAATCTGGACCGCAGCTTTCATTTCGCTGACATAGGCGGCGACAGCGACCAGCCAGAGCAACTGGCTGCAGAGCTGGAAAGAATTTTGTTGTCTTATGAAGACAGTCCGGAATTAACAGAGGAAAACCTTGATTTGCTTAAGAAAAAAATGATTGGAAAGTATTTCCAGTCTTTAAATTCGTTAGAATATATTGCCAATCAGTTTTCACAGTCATTATTTGGTAAGACAACGCTATTTGACATGCTTTCTGTAATTGAAGCCATTTGCTTGGACGATATCAAAAAAATTGGAAAGCAGTTTATTCGTAAAGACGGCTTAAGCAGATTTTATATGTATCCTAAAAACTAGCAAAAACTGATAAGGAGACAGTCATGAAAAAGGCGTTGATTATGGGGGCAAGCGGAGGTATTGGAACCGCAGTTGCAAGACAGCTGGCAGCCGCCGGCTGGTCATTGTACTGCCACTATCATGAAAATGAGGAAAAGGTCGAAAATTTGATTAGAAACTTTCAAAATTGTTATCCTCAGCAAGAATTTTTTATGGTATCCTTAGATATGTTGGAAGAACAGCAGTTTCCAACTTTTTTAGAACAATTATTTCAGGTAGACGCTGTAGTTTTTGCCAGTGGTTTTACCTATTATACATTGCTGGAAAATCAGACAAATCAAGAAATTGAAAATCTTTTACAGATCCACTTGAAAGCACCCATGCTTCTTTGCCGGGATTTGCAGAAAAAACTGAGTAAGAGCGGTCAGGGTCGGATTCTTTTTATCGGTTCTGTTTATGGTCAGTATGGCAGCAGCATGGAAGCTGTATACAGCGGTGTGAAAGGCGGACAAGAAGCGTTTGTCCGAGCCTATAGCAAAGAGGTTGCCAGCTTAGGCATCACTGTGAACATAGTAGCTCCAGGAGCGGTTCAAACAGAGATGAACAAGCAGTGGACAATGGAAGAAATTCAGCAATTGGAAGAAAATATAGCAGTAGGCAGGATGGCTCATCCGGATGAGATAGCTGGAATAACGGCTTTCTTGCTTTCTGATCAGGCAAATTATATAACCGGAGCGACCATTCCCGTTAATGGGGGATGGTATTGATATTTTAGAAAGACTGGAGAAGATGAACGAGTGGCCAGCGTTAATATAGGACAGAGACTACGAGAAGCACGACTACAAATGAATATGTCGTTAGATGAGCTGCAGCAGATTACGAAGATCCAAAAGCGCTATTTAATGGCAATTGAAGAAAATAATTTTGATTCCATGCCTGGGACTTTTTACGTGCGTGCCTTTATTCGCCAGTATGCCAATGCGGTGAACCTTGATGGTGAAGAGCTAATCAACTATTTTGACGGAAAAGATCTCCCGGAAGATGTTGAACTGGCAGCGGAGTATAAAACGCTGGAAGAATCCAGAATACAGATTTATGAAGAAGAACGGGAAAGCAGTCTATTCAAAAGCCTACCAGCAATTATTTTATCACTGTTTGGACTAGCTATTGCGATTGTTGTGTTCTATATTATGTGGCAGGATCAAAAGGCGAATCCGATTATTGAGCCGCCTGCTTCTACAATTACAGTGGAACGTTCTTCTGAGAGCAGCTCTTCTGTTGAATCAACAAGTACCTCATCTTCTGAAACAAGCAGTTCTGTACAGGAAAGCTCAACGACTGAAAGTAGTGAGGAAAAAACAGCTAATGTTGTGTACCAAAGCGAAGCGAATAGAGTTGTTAATTTAAGTGCTACTGACGTAGATACACCTGCGAAATTCAGTTTTACTGCAACCGAAGGGAACTGCTGGGCCGGAGTAATTATTGATGGCGCGTATGTTTTCCAGTCAACTGTACCGCAGGGACAAACGCAGGAGTTTGAGATACCAGCTGGTGCGACGAATGTCACTGTGGCATTGGGCGCTTCAGAGTATATGGACATGAAGCTAAATGGACAGCAGGTTATTTTTAACCCGAACGATACAGGGATTGGTGAACGTAATCTCTTATTTACCATTGCCTATAAAGAGCCGCAACAATAGTAACAGATGTTTTGGCTCTGAGTTTAAAATTAGAGAATAAATAGAGGTTGTGACAGAAGTGTTCAGCTTCAAGCAATAAGGCGGAAATTCCGAAAATTGTTCTACAAATTTTTGCGAATTTCCGCCTTATTGTCGAAGAAGTTACTTCTGAAACACCGTTTATCCGGTTTTAAGGGACTGAGGCATACTAATGTCACAGCCCCTCTTATTAAGAGTCAGCTGTATCCTTTAAAAAAAGAGATAGCTATGCGTTGATTTTCTCCAGTTTAGTGAGAGGTTTCAAGAGAATAACAAGATACAAAGTAAATCAGGTATCACTTTATTGAGAATTTAGATGGTTTATCGTGACAGGTTATGTCGGATGACGTAAAATAGAAAAGGAAAGCGAGGAATGAGCGTTGAATTTACCTAATAAATTAACTGTACTTAGAATTTTTATGATACCAATTTTTATTTTGGTAGTTACTCTGCCTTTGGATTGGGGCTCAATCACTGTTGGGCAAACCGTGCTGGAAATCACCCAATTGGTTGGGGCAGTGATTTTTGCGATTGCCAGTATTACAGACTGGCTAGATGGAAAAATTGCCCGGGCAAGAGGATTAGTGACTAATTTTGGAAAGTTTGCTGATCCGTTAGCAGATAAAATGCTGGTAATGACAGCGTTTATTGTCTTAGTTGGACAAGGCAAAGCGCCTTCGTGGGTTGTTGCAGTTATTGTCTGTCGTGAACTGGCGGTTACAGGTTTGCGTCTGCTTCTGGTAGAACACGGGGAAGTGATGGCAGCTGCGTGGCCAGGTAAAATTAAGACAGCTACTCAGATGGTGGCAATTATTCTATTACTGATTAACAATATTCCTTTCAACCTGATGGGACTGCCGGTTGATTTGATTATGCTGTACACTTGTTTGATTTTTACAATATACTCCGGTGTAGATTATTTTATTAAAAATAGTGAAGTATTTAAAGGTTCAATGTAGAAATGGATTGAATAGAGGACGTATAAGAGGGGCTGCGGGACAGCTTCTCTTTTTTAGAAATTTTTATTTACACATAGTATCTGAAAAAAGAGGTGGGTTAGTGATTAAGAAAATTAGAAATCACAGAGGGGAATTATCTGAAGCTTTAGGGTTGGTTTGGCGAACTTTTATGGAGTTTGAAGCAGTTGATTACTCTAATCAAGGAGTTCAGGAATTTAAAAGCTTTATTTCTTTACCTGAAATCAGTAAGAAGCTTGAGAATAACGAACTCTTCATCTGGGGATACTATGAAAAAAGTAAGCTTTTAGGTGTTATAGCAGTTAGAGAACCCTTTCATATTTCCTTATTGTTTGTTGACAAGGCGTATCATCGTCAGGGAATTGCACGAAGACTTTACTCTAAAATGATCGAAGATTATTCAAAAAATACGAACTGTCAGATAGTAACGGTTAATTCTTCACCTTATGCAGTGGAAGCCTATCTTAAGTTAGGATTTACAGCTGCTGGTACAGAGAAAGTAATTAATGGAATTCGTTTCATTCCAATGGAAAGAAACCTATCCGACAAATGAAAAAAGCAGCGACTCTTTTATATTAAGAGAGCTGCTTTTTTCTTATGAAGCGTGCAGTAATGAACTAAAGCTGTATCAAATTGATACTCTGCTTTGTCAAAGCAGCGGTAACGTAATTCATCGGACAGATTGTCTGATGCTGCAGTTTCAGTGATACTTTCAGAAATAGCTGCATTTGGTTTAACAGTCGCCGGTTTCTTCTTTAACCAGCCAAATAGTGTCATTTACTTTCTCCTAAAACGGCAGCCAAGGACCTAAAATGAAGGTTCCTCCACCTAATAGAATAGCGGCAAGAATTAATGTAATACCTAAAATGAAGGCTGTCTGTCTATGAGAGGTTGCCCGTCTTCTGGAACGCTTTGTTTTACTTCCTGTAGTTCCAGCATACATCAATAAAAGAACTGCTATTACTAAAAGTGCTGCTACAAGCGCATACTCTTTCCAAGCCTGCTTAATTTTACCAAGTAGAGAGCTGTCAGCTGTGCTGCTTTTTGTCTCTGCTTCTTCCTTTGCCTTTTTGTCTTCCTTTAGCTGATAAGGGATACTTGGTGCTGGAATACTCGATGAGACTTGATTCAGCTGGTTAGATAAAAGCAGCTGTTGGTTGTCCGAGAGAATATATTCAGGCTGCGTCCCTTTACGTAATAGACCAAAAAATTCTTGATCAAGAATAATTTCTTTATTATTGATTGTTTGTGTTCCTGCATCCAGCAGCTTTCTATATTCAAATGTATTGAAACCATAGTCGAATAACGCATTACCAAATGCATGCCGCTGATTTTCGCTTTCAGCATCTGTCCAGTCACCTACACCTAGGACTACTTCAATTAGACGCATGCCGTCTCTTGTAGCGGTTGCTGCGTAGTTATAGGCTGCTTCCGGACTAGCACCAGTCTTGAGACCATCTTCGCCCTCATAGCCGTATAATCCGCCGGGAATTGATTTGTTGGAGTTTTCTAAAAGCTCAGCGTATTCTGTATTTTCCATCACCGTAATCTGCTGTTTGTTAGTGTACTCCAAAACCTCCGGATGATTTTTCAACAGATGATAAAACATCAAGGCCAAGTCCCGAGCGGTCGATACATTATCCGCCTCTGGATCAATCCCCGCAGGCGAGTAATAGCCGTTAAAGGCACTGGCTGCTGCCCCGCTAGGATTGTAAAAGGTAGTATTTGTCATCCCCAGCTCCTGTGCCTTTGTATTCATCATTGTGATGAAGGCTGCTGCATCATTATTTGTTACTAGGTTTGCCAGCATGACAGTTGCTGCATTTGATGATGCCATCGTAGTCATATATAGCAAATCAGTAACGGGATAAGCAACACCAGAAACAATAGGTGAATTACTTAACTCATAGATTTCTGAGATTGCCTGGTCACTTTCAGTTGCTGTGACTGTCGTATCTAGCGTAATCGTTCCCTGCTTGATGGCGTCAAACAGCAGATAAACTGTCATCATTTTGGCGATACTCGCCGGATACCAGGTCTGATCAGCCTGATCTTCCCAGATGACCTGTCCAGAGCTGGCATCAATGACAATAGAAGCAGCAGGACGATAGAAATCATCAACGGTATAACCTGCATTACGGGTAATCGTCATGATATCCTCTTGAGCAGGTGCTTCCTCAGAGGATGTCATGGTTTCACTGTTTGTTATTTCAGATTGTCCAGTACCTTCTTCTGCATAGCCGGTCAAACCAGTTAGAATGGAAGCAAAAGAGAACAGCAGGCTTAATAAGAGAGCCAGATGAATTTTCTTGTTTTTGTACATAGTTACTCCTTTTTCTTAGTTTTTTGGATGTAAGATATCAGCGACAAATAATCTTTCGCTCGTGCTCATCAGCGATGGTGTTTCCAGATATTCCCAATCGTCACCGTAAATATGATTGAGTCTGCCTTCTTCATCAAAGGCAAAATACACCATATCCTCCTGATCATTTGTCAGAACATATTCTATTTCATTATAGTTCAATTGTACGCTATAAAACCAGCCATTTCGGAAATTTTCCAGCTGTTGACTGTTCATTTTGGTTTGGAAATTCCCTTGCTCATCTATATTTAAGCTTTTTCGAAATTCAGGTGTCAGAAAAACAGCTAAATCGCCTAAATTTCCTGTTTGATTTTCGGTGAATAAGTAATCTTTAATGAATCGCGTAGTCACTTCCTGTGTGTCTGTTTCTGAGAAATTAATCAGTTTTGTAAGTTCAGCTTCGGAAAGGTCATCCCAACCAGTGCTGTAAACCGCTTCAATACATTTTTCCAGCTCGTCTATTTTTAATAAGTGGAGACGTTCATCTTTATAGTAAATTGTAATATAGCGTTTCATTTCATAGCCGTCTAATCTGGAAAAATAGCGGATATCAGTATCTGAGTAGTCCAACTCTCTCTGACCAGCTAAAGAAGCAAATTTTTCTTTTAAATCTTCTCGGACAAACAGCTCATCTGCTGCCGACAATACCTGATCTACAGTTATGGTGGAGTAAAAATGACTGATAAATCGCTTCGCCAGACGCAGTTGTTCTTCTTTCTGATTGAGCTGATGAGCTGTTTGCGCGAATGTCTGGCTGTAAGGCATGTCTGTCACTATTGGGTTCACAATAGGTGTTTTTGGCGCAGTGGAGTTCGCACGTGAAATACTCATTATTACTCTAATCACTAAAACTGAGATAGACAGCCACCACCAGATGTTTCCTGAAGAGCTTTTGTTGGCAGCGGCAGTCTGTTTGCGTGCTTGTTTATCATTTTGCAAAATAAGCTTTAGTTCGGTTTGTTTCTCTGTGGGTAACAGCTTCTTATTTATTTTATAAGTAGTCAGCAGTTCAGCTTGTTTATTATCAGGCAGTTTTTGCCATTCTATAAAGGCTTCTGTCTGCTGATTCTGATGATAGAGAATCAAACCATAAAGCAGACTGTACATATTTCCTGAAAAAATCAATTCTTCCTTTTTCCACCTATAATGGCGTGTGGCAGCATCTTTGTTTTTGAGAATAACCGTCTCGTAGTAATTTCTTAGAAAAGCGGTTGTCTGATTACTATGGAATTTTTCAGCTTGTGCTAATAAGTCAGCAAATGGCTTCACCTGTTCTTCAACGAGGATGCCGTCTCTGTGCTGCAAAAGCTCCAACAAAAGTAAATTGTAGATATCGCTATCTTCTTTTGTAAGGTCGAGACATTTGACTGTTAAGGTCTGAAAATCACTGCTGTAGACTGAACCTCTCATCAGCATCAGGTAAGCCTGAAAACGCCAATAAAAATACTGCTCTCTGTAATCAGCGGGAATTGCACGCCAAATAGCAAAGGAAAAATCAGGCGCAAAATGAATCGGCATGATAACGTGATGAAAATCAGGCGCAAGAACTCCTGTTGGACCATCGCCGTTAATCAAGCTGTCTAAATCAAAAATATCAAATAAATAGCTGAGAACTTTTTTAGAAAGCCACATATAATTTTCTGCTAAGAATTGCTGAAGTAAATAGACATTTTCCCAATACTCTTCTTTGCTCCAGTCAAACATGGGGTCTGTCAGCTCTTCCCACAATGCCAAATCATCGTAGTAGGCATGAGTCTGTTTGATTTTCTCCAGTTCAAGAGAGAAAATTTTCAGTTCACCCCAGTCTGTAGTGCTAAGGTTGTTTGACTCTGATTCTTCTTCCAAATCATTTAGTTTGCTGTTCGGCTCTGCTGCTGTTTGTATACTGTCCGCAGTGTCAGCTTTACTTGAAGAGGCATAAGCTAATGCCTGGTCAAAGGCAGCTTTCAGCTGTTGAAAAGCGTCGATTTCCTGATCGATTTTTAATGTCTTTAGTTTTTCAGCATATGCTTTTTTGATTCTCTTTTTATCTTGTGTAGCTTCGATGCCTAGTATTTCCCAAATGTTTATGTCCATAGCTGCTGCTCCAATTCATTTAACTGCTGCTGAAGCTTTGCAGACAGACGTTTGACTTCCAAATCATTCTGTTTATCCAGTGTATGCTGGAATTCTAAAATAAGGGATTGAATATACGCCCTCTTATCTCCTAAGGCTTCTGCATAAACACGTTCCAACCGTGCTAAAAGCAATCGGTTTTCAGCACGATCCCGCGGATGGATTTTTAAGCCTTCCATCTTTTTTAAGCTTTCCTGAAGCTCAGCTTCTGTTAGCTTGCCAGGATGACTCTCGATGATCAGCTGAGTTGTCTGACCCTGAATGTCTGTAACAACAACTTCCAAAACACCATTAGAATCGTAAGTAAAGCGGCAGTCTACCGGTGTTCCTCCTGGTCCGGGCGGGACAGAGACCATCAGCTCACCAATTTTTAAGTTATCCTTGACCATGGGATGCTCGCCTTGATAGACTGAAAAATCGACTTTTTCCTGATTGTCTCTTACAGTATAGAAAGTTTCGATTCTGCTGACTGGAATAGTCGTATTCCGCTCAATAATTGGTGCAAAAACTCCTTCGGTATAGCCATTTGGTCCGCGGCTAATGATATCTACTCCTAGCGTATGGGCACAGACATCAGTCATCATCATTTCATTTACCATTTCACGTTGTGTTTTTAGTGCTGCCTGAATGCCGGCACCGCGTCCCACAGCTTCATCAGGATTAATCTGTGTGTAGGGAATAACCTTAAGCAGCCGAGAAAAATAATTGCGAATACTGGGATTTTTCGTTGCTCCGCCAATCAGGATTACCTGATTAATATCCTTTATATCCATATGGCTATCACTAAGTACTCTGCCAATTGGCTGACGCATGCGCTTCAAAAGAGGCAGACATAGGTTTTCGTACTCTTGAATAGTCAACTCGTACTCATAAATGGTTTGATTTACTTCAAAAGAAAAGCTGCTTTTAGGCTGAGAAGAGAAACTAATTTTTAGCCCTTCAGCTTTTCTATAAAGAACCGCTTGCACTGCTGCGGGCAGCACCTGATCAGCTAAACCATGCTTATTCAAACAATCATGGACGATAATTTGTGTGAAATCCTCACCGCCCAGGTTGTTGTCGCCAGAGATAGCTTCTACCTGCATCACTCCAGAAAACATTTCCAAGAGAGAGACATCAAAAGTCCCGCCGCCTAAGTCGACAACAAGAATTGCCTGATCCTTGTCCTCATGCAGACCATAGGCCATAGCTGCAGCCGTTGGTTCGCTAATCAAGTTCTGAACGTCTAAGCCTGCTAATTTAGCCGCTTCAATCGTTGCTTCCCGTTCAATATTATTAAAATAAGCTGGTACACTGATAACCGCTTGTGTACAATCCTGCTCTAGATAATTCTCTGCATCTTCTTTTAAACTCTTTAGGATTAAAGAAGACAGCTCAACTGGAGAAAAAGAATGTATTCCCAACTCATAATGCTTAGTAGTACCCATAAAACGTTTAAAAGCAGCTGCTGTCAGCTGAGGGTGACTAATCAGCCGTTCTTTGGCAATTTCACCAATTAAAACTTTTCCGTCATCATCAATTCCAACAACTGATGGAGTCAACACTTTGCCGAATCGGTTGGGGATTAGCTGAACCTGTTCGCCATCCCAATAAGATACTACACTGTTCGATGTTCCTAAGTCTATTCCAATCATTTTTAATACCCCTTTTATTTTTTTATACACATAACTCTATTTTATCGGAAATGGGGGGAAATATGGATACTTTTTTTACTTTTTACTGAAGTTTATAGCTAAACAAGAGTAGGATAGTCGAAGGTACACCAGCCCTTATAAAATCCAGTAAATTAGAGTCCTCAAGCAGCCCCTTTTGAAATAAGCCGAAATATACGGAAAATAGCTGCTCTTCTATTTCCAGTAAATTTCGACTTATTTTTCACAGCTGAATACATTTTGGATAACTTTTGTTATTTAAAATGTATTCACATAAAAAGCGTCAAAGTCTGGTATATAAATAAATTCCCAGACTTTTAGTATGCCTAAAACCAAATGAACGGTATCCAGAAACCACCCCTTGGTTAATTGAGTTTATATGGAAGTAGTATTAGAAGTTCCTGTAAGTCCTGATTAGAAGAAATTTCAAAAAGGATACTACGTCCTTCAGCATAGACTCGTGTTTCTCTAACTTTATCTTTCAAGATATCTGGTCCGTCGCTATTCAAAAAGGACTGAACAGCAGCTTCTCCTAGAACAATTGTTGCTCGAAACGAATTTTGACAGGGTTGACGATAGAGAAGTACGCGCTTTTTCAAGCTATTAATCCATGTCCAGCCAGCTTTTTTTGTTGGAAATTTCCAATACCCTGTCATTTCAGCAGCTATTTTAAATAATTCCTCATCTATCTGCTGCCATAATGTGGACGCATCGCCTAGCACCTCATAGAGTTCTGTAATCTGCGGCTCTTGTTCTTTATTGTCAAAATAACTGATAGTCATTACTTTTCTCCTTTTCCACCAGTATAGCCTGTTTGCTTGACCTACTTCAATGGTTTTCTGTTTAAAATTTTTAAGGCAATAAGCAAAAAACTTCAACTTACTAAAAGTAAGTGATATTCTGTTAATGAACTACTGATATAAAAGGGGGAATAATTATGCTAACACAAACTTTTTCAATAGATAAAACTGCTCATACCGGCATGGTAGGGTTGAAAGTTGCTGATCTTACAGGACAAATTGAATTTTATACATCAGTCATTGGTTTGACACTACTGGAATTCAATACAGAAACCGCCTTATTAGGTGTGGAGGGACTGCCTCTTCTGATGCTGAGAAAAGTTGAACAGCCAAATCGTAGAGAAAGAAAGGCTGGGTTGTACCACATTGCTTTTCTGCTTCCGGAACGTAAGGATTTGGGCAACACCTTGTTTAGCTTACTAAAAAAAGAAGCAGCGATTATTGGCGCTTCTGATCACGGCTATAGTGAAGCACTTTATCTGGAAGATCCGGAAGGGAACGGGATTGAAATTTATCGGGATAAACCGAAGACTGAATGGTCTATTCAGCCGGATGGTCGAATTTCAGGAATCACTGTGGAAATGGATGCAGCAGGCGTACTAGCCAGCCGAGATGAAGCAACCGACAAATTTCCTGCGGGTACTACAGTGGGTCATGTTCATCTCTCTGTAGCAGATTTGGCCAAAACAGAAGCTTTTTATATAGAAGCACTCGGCTTAGGATTAAAAGATCATTTCGGTAGTCAAGCCAGTTTTTTTGCCGCTGGCGGATACCACCATCATATAGGAACGAATGTATGGCTGGGCAAGGAGCTACCGGCACCGAAAGAAAATGATTTGGGTCTGGATTACTTTACTCTAGTTGTTTCCAATCAGGAAGCATTTCTTAAAGTCAAAACGAATATTACAGAGTATGGGCTTACCTTTTTAAAGGAAACATCAGATGAGCTTGTTCTTCTTGATCCCAGCGGAATTATGGTGAGGATTGAGCAGGAAAACAGCTAGCAGCGGTTTTGCTAATAGTTGAAAAAACAATAACAACGAAGTAATAGAAAAAGATAGAAGAGATGCAGAGGATGGGACAAGAGTGTTTCGTCTCGAGAACCAAATAGGTACTGTTTAACATCAGCTCGTTCCTCATTGTGTTTCTCAGCAATAAGAAGAAATTCACGAAAATGACAGGAAACACGAATGTGAGCCAGTCGATGTTGACTGATTCCTACCTGGTGTTTTTCAAATTTTTGTGAATTTCGGCTTATTTTTGAAGGTTTTGCTCCTGCGGTTACTCGTCGCAGTTAAAGTGCTTTGCGAGTGCTCCTGCGATTACTCGTCACAGTTCAATGCTGGTATGTGCTACTGCTCCCACCGTTTATCCGAATTCCACGTGAGTGGGACATAACTCATTGAGTTATGTCCCGCTCACTTTTTTGCCTATTTTTCATTCGTTTATTTAATAGAATTATATATGTTAGAATAGTTTTAATTAGTGGGAGATATAAATGCTGCTTTTAGCATAGATAATCGAGTTTATTACTGATTTATTTGGTTGGTTTTTCCGTTGCTTGCAAAAAAACTATCGGTATATACACTGTAAGGGAACTGAAAGAAAAAGTGAAAACATGAGTGTCTACTATTGAATTATCAAGCTGCTAATATTTTATTGAATTGTAATTATTGAAACAGGAAAGAAGGAATTGTATGGACGATAAACGACCGCAAATAAACGTGGAGATTGACCATGTGAAGCACTATCCCTTTGTACGTGAACAGCTGAAAAAGGAGCTGGAAAATCATTATCCGGATAATCCTGAAAGAGTAGCGGATGAGCTTCACGTTGCAGATGAGCTTCACAAAATTGAAGTCGAGATGCAGAAACTCATGCACATTGTGGATCAAAAAATGCTGGAGGCAGAAAAACGAGCGTTAGGTTTGTTAAAAAATACTCCTGAACGGATTCCTTTTTATATTCAGCAATTGAATGATGCATATACAGAATGGCGTGAAGAACAACAAAAGGGTACAGAATAAGGCTCAATCAAGAAGCGGATTTTTAGGTGTGGTTCGGCTATTGGTTGTAGTATCGTTGATTGCTCTGCTTATTTCATATAAAAGATTTAGGGTGCTTCCCTCGCCCTTTTTGCTGATACAAATAGTAAAATCAGCGGGAAACCTGTAATTTTTGTTATAATTATGTGTAAGAGTTATAGAAAACTTCTCAGATTGGAGCGGACTCAATGAAGGTGCTAAGATTATTTCCCTCGGATAGCTACGATTTCTCACTAGACATCAGTCAGTCCCTGAGTGTTTTGCCTTTATACGGCACTCATTCTGAAGCACAGCAGGATTTCTTTGAACAGTTGCTTGATTATAAAACGAAGACCTATGTTATTTTTAAAGATAATACCCCGACAGTGTTTCTCAGTATTAAAGATGGGCAGCTGCTGAATCTTTTGACGCCCCGTCTATTAACGATCGGCTGGCAGTTTGTTTTTGACTGCATCGAGAATATAAGCAAGCGCAGTTTTGAACGGATAATCATAATAAAATTCTATCGCTTACTGACAGAACCGGAAACATATAGATTGTTTAAACAGGGGTATCAGATTCAGGGAAACCGTGTCGCAAGTAAAGAACTAACTTATCATACCGCATTAGTTTTAGGCGGAGGAGGTGCACGGGGCGCTTATCAGATTGGTGTCTGGCAGGCGCTAAAGGAACAGGAGATTTCCATTCGTTTGATTACAGGAACTTCTGTTGGCGCGCTCAATGGCGCGTTGATTATTCAAGATGATTTGGAAGAAGCTAGAACGATGTGGGAAAGAATTGAAACCAATCAAATTCTCTCATTTCCGATGAAAGAGCGTTCAAGTAATACATTTTCCGATATGCTTAGCCAAATTGCTTCATTTACTATAGCAGCTATTCAGACTAGAGGTGTTTCTACACAGCCTCTGCAGCAGCTGTTGAAAGATACCTTTTCACAAGAAAAACTAAATAATGCTGTACAGGATTTCTATCTTGTGACGACCGAGCTTCCGGGAGTAACGGAGAAAGTCATTCATTTCAATACCTGTAAAGATCAGCAGTGGCAGCAATGGCTGTTAGCCTCATCTTCCTTTTTTCCGGCAATGGCAGCTGCTAACATTGATGGAAAATACTATGTTGACGGAGGCTATAAAAATAATATACCAGCAGATGTGGCCCTGGCAAATGGCGGAACAGAATCGATAATTGTGGATGTTAAGGGTCCTGGCTATACTAAACGGATTAGTTTCCCTGATGCCCATCCGGTACTCTATTTAAAAACACCTTGGTCTTTAGGCACTGTATTACTTTTTGATGGTGCACGCTCTGCTGTCAACATTCAGCTTGGGTATTTTGAAATGATGAAAGCCTTAGAAAAATACAGCGGATACTGGTACACGTTTAGTGACTCGGTGGAGGTGTCTGAACAGCTGCAAGAAAAATTTTTCAAGTATCTCCGAAAAAATTATCAGCTGTCGTTATGGAAAAACAGAGAGCAGCGAAAAAAGTTCTACCAAAAACTGCGTAAATATTATAAAGACAGGGTGTACGAAGAAAACATCAGTATGGCATTGCTGGAGCTGTTGGGTAAATCAGCTGATTTACTGCCTAACCGGTTATATACATTCGCTGAGTTTATCCAGTCGATTAAGAACCAGACCGAAAAAACCGCTGAAAATGATTTTCTGGGAATGGTTTCTGTACAGGAATGGATGGGAAGATATTACGAGGAGTTTTTCTTATTGTCTGAGCGAAGACAGCTGCAGCTGCTGACTGATTTCCTTAGCGTGGAAAAAGTAGAAAAAAACCAACGATTAAAATTATTGTTTGACCGTTTTCCAGTAATGGTTTTACTGGTATTACTTAAAGAATTTATACGAGAAGAAGGAGAAGATAACTAGTGGCTCAAGAATTTTCATACGAAATTGTAGAAGAAATAGCTGTACTTTCAGAAAATGCAAAAGGCTGGCGTAAGGAATTGAATCTAGTCAGCTGGAACGACCGTCCGCCAAAATTTGATTTAAGAGACTGGGCGCCTGATCATGAAAAAATGGGAAAAGGGATTACCTTAACCAATGAAGAGTTTGAGACATTGCGTGAAACACTAAAATCCATGTAGAAAGGACACCCTGTCAATGAAAAGTATGACCGGCTTTGGAAGAGAAACACTACAAAACGAGCAGTATCAGATTGATGTAGAAATAAAAACAGTCAATCATCGGTTTCTGGACATACAGCTAAGAATGCCTAAAGAAACAAATGCTTATGAGCTGGATGTCCGTCAGCTGATTAAAGAAAAGCTTCAGCGGGGCCGTGTAGAGGTCTATGTAAATATTCAAAAAAACAGCGACAGCAGCAAAGAGGTTCAGGTTCACTGGCACTTGATTCATCAGCTGCTGGAAGACATTCAGACAGAGCTTCAGAACCGCTATTCTATTGGAGAATTTAATCCAGCTGCTAGTGTTAACCAATTGTTGAACAACTCGGAATATGTGGAAATTATAGAGAGTAAGGAAACGGATGAACACTTTGCACAGCTTTTCCTGGCAGCAGTTGAGGCTGGCGTTCAAAAAGCGGATCAGAGCCGTTGCCGGGAAGGCGAGAAAATCCAACAGGTTCTGCAGGAACATACGAATGATTTTTCCGGACTAGTGACAGAGCTAACGACGTTCACTGCTGCTTATGAAACAGATTATAGAGAGCGTTTTGAAACGAAGCTCAAGGAATGGTTGGGTGCTCATGTGGATGAAAGTCGTCTGTTGACGGAGATGGCACTGCTTTTAGAAAAAGGCGATATTCATGAGGAGCTGGATCGGCTGGTTATTCATATTGAAAAACTGGAAGAGCTGCTGATGCAAACTGCGCCTGTTGGTCGGGAGCTGGATTTCATGATTCAGGAAATGAATCGTGAAGTCAATACAATCGGATCTAAGTCAAGCCCGATTGAAATTAAGAATTTTGTTGTTCAGCTCAAGACCATACTGGAAAAAATCCGTGAACAAATCCAGAACGTAGAATAAGGGTTATTCGTTTATGATTCTGCCTTTTCAAGCTATAATAATAGAGATAGAAAAACTGAACTGAGGTGGCAGTAATGATAAAATACTACGATGTAACATTTCATGAATTAAGCGGAAAGTCAGTTGTGAAAAGAGAGATTTCTTCCGAGAAAGAGGTCTTTGACGTCTGGCAGGATGCCTGTGAGTCATACACAGAAGAGGCGTTTAACCTGCGAATTAACGAAGACACTTTTGTAACGTTGAACCGCCGCTTTGTCGTTCGGATTGATACCGAAGAAGTCGATGGACCAGCGGAAAAGCAGATTCGTCGTCATGATGAGCTTATGGGTGTTGTTAATACATTGTCAAACATGGGCTTTTAGAGAAGCTTGGAAAATATTAAAAAAACCGTTGAGGCTATTGCAGGGAATGCTACAGCCTCAACGGTTTTCTTTTTTCAGCCATTCAGCAGCCAGAGAGGGTAAAGTTGGGAAAGCCATTCAGAAGGCTTTCTGCGGCTCTCGAAGCTAACATAGCCTTTATAGGAATATATATATTCAAGCTTCCATTGATTATTGCCAATCTGCTTTTTTTGAAGCAGTTCAAGCAAGGGTTGTGCGTGAGGGTCATTCGTTACACTGCCTTTTCCCATGATATAGACTAAATCAGTCAGGCTTAAAAAATAGCTTTGGGGAAAAGCTGAAGCAGTGATATGTTTGCTTATTGGTCGTTCTTCTGACAAACGTAGGAAAAAACGATGCTTCAGCATATAAGCTAAGCCTTGTTTGATAAGCTCAGCTACTTCTAAATCAGGTTCCTGTTGGTATTCCCGATAGGTCAGCAGCGCCCGCATGGTTTTTCCAATACCAATATAACAGGGTACAGTATTTAGACAACCACCGTGTTTAAAAATACCTGTTCCATTCCAAGTACTTTGTTGTTCCCGTTCAAATAGCTGATACTTCTTAATCCAGTTTAACGCATTCTGTGCGGAAGCGGATTGACTCAGACCTAAACGGGTATAAGCCTCCAGCAGCATAGCATTATAGCATGGAACAATATCATTTCCAGCACCTGTATAGGAAAACCCCTCAGGTGTAGCCAAGGTCTGTTCTATTTTATTCAGTAGTTCTTTCGTATGTTCTAAATGACCGGCAAAGGGAATTTCTGCTAAGGCTACCAAGTTGAACAAGTTAGACAAATTATTTTCAGAGATTGGCTGTTCAGTCAATTTGCTGACCAAAGAAGATGTCTCTAAGAGCTGCAACGCTGTTTTGTCATCAACTGGCTGATTTTTTTCACAAGCCAGCCGTAATGTTAAGGCTGTATCCATGATTTTCACCTCGCGTATTTTTTTGGCTAATGGTATGCCGGAAGCTGGACTATCAGATCGACTTTTTAAATGCTTCCAGGTTCTATTTTACAAGAGAGATAGTCATTACTTTTGGTTGATTCCTAAAACTATCATAACAGGTGTAAGTTTTCTTGTTCAATCTTTATTCGTTTTTTTCAGCAGTTAAGCTGTTAGAAATTTAGTGATTTTTTCATTTCAATTTGTGAGATGGGAGATAAGCTATAGGACCTTGAAATAATTCCTCGTTTTAATTTATACTCAAAAATATGCATAGAAAAACAATAAATTTCCCTTATTTCTCGCTTTTTGTTCCTGTATTTTTGATTTTAAGTCGTTTTTTTTGAAAAAAATATCATTTAGTTTTAATCTTATTTTTAAGAAAGGGGAGATCTTATATGCAATTTGAAAAAATACCTGTTGTGAGTGCTTCCGATGAACATTATGCACCATTCTTGTGTGTAATGATCACTTCTTTATTGGAAAACACTTCTCCGAATGAAGCCATCGATTTTTATATACTGGATGATAAAATATCCAGGACAAGTAAAAATTATTTGAAGCAAACTGTCAAAATCCATTCTAATCAAGCCTCAATCAGCTTCTTACCAGTTGATAACAGCCTGTATGCCGATTTCCTAGTCAGCGACCACATTACAACAACAGCTTACTTTAGAATTTCTCTACCTAAACTCCTAAAGGATTATGAGTATACTAAGGTTCTCTACATTGATGCTGATACGCTAATATTGGATGATGTCAGGAAATTGTACGATTGCCCGCTGCAGGATAAAGTGATTGGTGCAGTGATTGATCCAGGACAAACAAAAGCGCTGGCGCGTCTGGGGATTGAATCGCAGGATTACTATTTTAATTCAGGTGTCTTACTGGTAGACCTAAAAAAATGGAATGAAAAAAGGATTACAGAAAAGACTCTGGCATTTTTGACTGAACATGGAGATAAAATCATTTATCATGATCAGGATGCCTTGAATGCTGTTCTTTATGAGCAATGGGCGCCGCTGCATCCCCGCTGGAATATGCAGACTTCGTTGGTTTTTGAAAGACATCCGGCGCCAAATGAGCATTATCAGATGTTGTATAAAGAAGGCAATGATGATCCTGCAATCATTCATTTTACTGGCCATGACAAGCCGTGGAATACCCTGGTGGATCATCCATATCAGCAGCTGTACATGGAGAAACTGGGAGCAAGCATTTTTAAAAATACTAAAAAGGAAGTGGTTTCTAATGAATAAAGAAAAAATCACTATTGTCTCCTGCTGTAACGATGCTTTTGTCCCTCATCTAACCACTTTGTTTATATCGATTTTGGAAAATACCTGTGAACCATTTTCTAATTTTGCATTCTATGTTGTTGAAGACAATATTAGTTATAAGAATAAGGAACTCCTTCAGCAAAGTCTAGCGCCCTACCATGTGCAGGCTATTTTTTTAAACGTAAACGAGGAGTACTTTTCAAATGCGGTGGAAAGTGACCGAATACCGAAAACGGCTTATTTCCGGATTGTTATTCCTGAACTATTTCAAGATAAAGGGGTAGAGAGACTGCTTTATCTGGATTGCGACATGGTTGCTGCAGCAGACATTACCAATCTCTGGTCCGTTGACCTATCCGACTATTTATTGGCTGCGGTAGAGGATGCAGGCTTCCATCATCGTTTAGAAAAAATGGAGCTTCCCGTTGTATCCACCTGCTACTTCAATTCAGGCTTGATGCTGATTAATGTTGATGCATGGCTGAAAAATGATATTTCCCAAAAAGTCCTGAACTTTATCGACAAATACCCAGAAAAACTCCGTTTTCATGACCAGGACGCATTGAATGCTGTTTTGCATGATCGTTGGCTGCGGCTGCATCCCAGCTGGAATGCACAAAGCTATATAATGGAAAGGAGCAAACAGCATCCAACTGCCCAAGGTGAACAGGAATATAGAGAAACCAGAAAGCAGCCTAAAATTATCCATTATTCAGGACACATTAAACCATGGCACGAGGAGTTTGATTCCCCAACTGTGAAGTATTATGAAAGATATTACAACTTAACCGCATTTCCTCCTCATAAGCAATTTCTGATCAAGAAGTACAACCATGCACAGATTATCCGCGGTAAGAGCTCGCTAGAAGGCTAAATGCATTTCAATGCTGTCTGCAGGCAAAAAGCAGCGGATGAGTAAGAGATATTTGTACTAAGGAGAAAATCGAACAAATAATCAGCTGTTTAGAGAAGGGACGTTTATTCGTCCTGTATCTGGACAGCTTTCTTGTTTCTATGCTTTTTATTAATAAAAAAAGAGATTCACTTCATTTCCTGGTTCATTGTCGTAAAATCAGCGGTTTTCAATAGGTTTTTATGCTAGAATGGAAAGCAATGGTATTGATTAGGAGAAGTATGTATGTTTGGGTTTAAGATTGGTCTGCGGACCATAAAAACTGGAGTTAGTGTGTTTATCTGTATTTTATTAAGTATATTGCTTCGTAGAGAAACGTATGTGGTATCGGCTATTACCGCGGTATTTACCCTTAGAGAGGATATGAGCAACACCCTTTCTTTTGGCAAGCATCGAGTAGCAGGCAATACAATCGGTGCGCTTACGTCAGTTTTTGTGATTTTCATCTTTAATCTGTTTGGGGATTCAGAACTCGTCCAGCTGATTGCTGTTCCGCTGACAATTGTAGCGATGATTACGATTCTGGTAAGGTTTCAATTTCAAGAGGGCGTAGTCGGTGCAACTGCCACATTATTGACCATTGTATTTATGATTCCTGCCCATTCTTCTTATGTTTATGCGCTTAATAGAGTAGTAGACAGCTTTATTGGGTTGGGTGTGGCGATTCTTGTCAATTATCTGCTTCCAACAAAATTTGAACCGGTATTGGCAACGTTTATGGACAAGCTTAGTAGAAAAAAACAGCAGGAAACAAAATAGTGCAGGTCTTCTTTAACGTTTTTGACAGCTCTGCAAACAGTAAGAGTATTGTTTAAGAGAGAAAGAGCAACTTAGGTGGAGGCTTTTTTCATTGAAAAATAGTGGAAATCAAGCGCAGCTATCTATTTTGTGTGTAAGAAGTGATTTTCTTAGAAAACCTTAATGATAAAGTCTTGAAAATTGCTGAAAAAAAGTGCATTATAGAAATAATGACAAAGACATATAATTGAAAGGAAGTCATCATGGCAGATCGCGGTTTACTAATAGTATTGTCAGGTCCTTCTGGCGTTGGCAAAGGTACAGTTCGCAAAGCAATCTTTGAAAGCGAAGAACATGAATTTCAATATTCTGTTTCTATGACGACTCGTAAAAAGCGCGAGGGCGAAGTAGAGGGCGTCGATTATTACTTCCGCAGCAGGGAAGAATTCGAAGCAATGATTGAAGCAGGGGAAATGTTGGAGTATGCAGAATACGTAGGCAATTACTATGGGACCCCTCTTTCTTATGTAAACCAGACACTGGATGAAGGAAAAGATGTTTTTCTGGAAATTGAGGTGCAGGGAGCGCAGCAGGTTAAAGAAAAAGTTCCTGACGGCGTCTTCATCTTTCTGACACCGCCGGATTTGGCTGAGCTGAAATCCCGGATAGTCAATCGGGGAACAGATGATATGGCTGTGATTGAGCAGCGGATGCAGGTCGCAAAAGAAGAGATTGAAATGATGGCACTATACGATTACGCTGTGGTGAATGATAAAGTATCATTAGCAGTAGAACGAATCAAGCGGATTATAGCAAGCGAACATTTCCGTGTTGATCGAGTGATTGGAAAATATATTAAAATGTTAAAGGAGATGTAGCCAAATGATGTTGAAACCGTCTATTGACTCATTATTAAAAGAAGTTCCTTCAAAGTATTCACTAGTTATTCTGGCAAGTAAACGTGCCCATGAATTAGAAGCTGGCGCACAGCCGACAATCGAAAGTTTTGAGTCTGTTAAAAGTGTTGGACAAGCACTGGAAGAAATTGATGCTGCAATGGTTATCAATGATCCGAATCCAGAAGATAAGCGTGAACGTCTGCGGATGGCTAAGGAAGAGCAGAAAATGCTTAAAGAACAGGAACAAAAGGAACTGGAAGAACGTATTCGGGAAGAAAGCAATTTATAGAAATGAACAAGGTGAAATCAGGCATAGAGGGCGGCAGTCCTTCTCATTAATTCATGAGCTTAAGGAGAATAGCCTCAGCTTGTTCACTGATTATTGATAGTTAGAAGCGGGGGCAAAGATAACGAATCTGCGTCCCGGCTTTTTTCGTCTAATATTGTCCGACAGAGGTACAAGACAAACAGCCGATTCTTTAGTACAATAGGCAAAGAGATTTTCAGTACATAGAAAGGAAGGATCGATATGGAAAAAGTTGCACAAGTCATTGTTGATGTACCAACCATGCAGACAGATCAGCCGTTTACCTATCTGGTTCCTTCAAAGCTGAGAGAACAGATTAGAGTAGGTATGCGGGTAGAAGTCCCTTTTGGGATGGGCAATAGACACGTTCAGGGCTTTATCGTTGCTCTTGATGATCGAGAAGCAGCAGAGGATTCTGCCTATGAACTAAAAGAGATTACGTCAGTTTTAGATTTGAAGCCTGTGCTGAATCAGGAAATGCTGGCATTGGCTGATTATATGAAAGAAAAGGTCTTTGCCTTTAAAATCACCTGTCTTCAAACGATGCTTCCCAGTGTAATGCGTTCTGCCTATCATAAATATATTTATTTAACGGATGAAATTGATGAAGCCCTTCAAGATGAGTTGTTTTACGGACTGGAGGAGATATCCTGGGAGGAGGCGGAAGCCAGAAATATTCTGCCTCAGTTGATGAAGCTCCGTACACAGCAGAAGGTCGATATTCGTTATGAGGTTCAGACGAAAAATAGAGTTAAAATGACCCGTTATGTGCAGACAGCAATGTCCTTTGAACGACTGGAAGAAGAAAAAGAGTCATTGCGAAAAGGGTCAAGAAAAAAGGAACAGCTGCTGCAGTTTCTCCAAACATTAAATGAAGAGCAGCTGATTGCTGTTAAAGATATGAAGGAGAAAGGCTTTAGCACGGCTGTTTTGAATGATGGTGCAGCAAAAGGCTGGCTTCGTTTTATCGAAAAAGAAACCTATCGAGATCCTTTTGCAGACCAGGAGTTTGCGAAGACGGAAGCACTGCAGTTGAATGCAGAGCAACAGATAGCTGTTGAGGATATTCTCCACTCGATGGAAACAGAACAGCCAGACTCTTATTTGCTGGAAGGGATAACCGGCAGTGGTAAGACAGAGGTCTATCTCCAAGTTATCGCAGAAGTAATGGCTCAAGAGAAAACAGCAATCATGCTAGTACCGGAAATTTCATTAACACCACAGATGGTTCAGCGTTTCAAAAGCCGTTTTGGCGAACAAGTTGCGGTTCTCCATAGTGGTTTGTCCCAAGGAGAAAAATATGATGAATGGCGTAAAATAGAACGTGGAGAAGCACAAGTTGTGGTTGGTGCCCGTTCTGCTATTTTTGCTCCGCTGTCTCGTCTAGGTGTAATTATTATTGATGAGGAGCATGAAGCAAGCTATAAACAGGAGGAAACACCGCGTTATCATGCCAGAGACCTTGCTATCTGGCGGGGAGCGTTTCATGGATGTCCCATTGTACTGGGAAGTGCTACACCATCATTGGAATCCAGAGCACGGGCGCAAAAGAAGGTCTACAAGCATCTGCTTTTGACTCAGCGGGCGAATACTTCAGCAAGCTTACCTGCCATCGATGTGGTTGATATGCGTGCGGAAGTTCAACAGAAAAATGTTTCTTCATTTTCACGGCTGCTGCAGGAGAAAATCAGGGAACGTCTGGAGCGGAAAGAACAAAGTGTACTGATGCTGAACCGGCGCGGCTACTCTTCGTTTGTCATGTGTCGGGATTGCGGTTATGTATTGCCTTGTCCGAACTGTGATATCTCATTAACGCTGCATATGGATAGTAAAACGATGAAATGTCATTACTGTGGTCATGAAGAAGGGATTCCTTACAAATGTCCTAATTGTGCAAGCGATAAAATTCGTTACTATGGAACAGGAACGCAAAAAGTAGAGGAAGAATTAAAGGCGCTTTTTCCTGATAGCCGGGTTTTACGGATGGATGTGGATACCACTAGACGTAAAGGGGCCCATGAAAAAATCCTTTCAGCGTTCGAACGTCAGGAAGCAGACATTCTTCTAGGTACTCAGATGATTGCTAAAGGCTTGGATTTCCCTAATGTTACATTAGTTGGGGTGTTGAATGCTGATACAGCATTGAATCTGCCGGATTTTCGTTCTAGTGAGCGCACCTTCCAGCTGCTGACGCAGGTAAGCGGCCGGGCTGGCCGGGCTGAAAAACCGGGTGAAGTGGTAATTCAGTCCTTTAATCCAGAGCACTATGCTATTCAGCTGGCGAAGGAGCAGGGATACGAAGCCTTTTATCAGCAGGAGATGCAGATTCGCCATAGAGGAGATTATCCGCCGTTTTACTTCACTGTACAAATTACAGCCAGTCATCCGGAAGAAAGCTATGCTGCTAAGCAGATGTTTTCTATTATGAAAGAGCTGCAGCAGGGTTTGTCAGATCAGAGTATACTGCTGGGTCCAACACCTAATGCAATTATGCGGGTGAACAACCGGTATTACTACCAAATGATTATTAAGTATAAAAAAGAAGAGCAGCTGCACGGGATTCTGAAAAAAATTCTATCAGACACGCAGGCGGCAACCGCAAAAGGGATGAAACTATCAATTGATGCAGAGCCGATGAACTTTATTTAACCGAAATGCTGCAAAATTATTGAAAGCGATACTATAGAAAGTTTCAAAAAGAATGTTTGCCATTTTCAAAAATAAACCAATTTAAAATGACTGTTGATGGAACGATTATGCTGTTCAGTACTCAGAATGGTGAACAGTAGTTAATAAACAAAAGGAGGTACGCATGCGCTATCCAATAGTAATCTATCCGGATGCTAAGCTGACGAAAAAAACGAAGCCAGTAACGCTAATTACGGATGAAATCGTTCAATTACTGGACGATATGTATGAAACAATGACTGCTCATGACGGAATCGGAATTGCTGCGCCCCAGATTGGTAAAAATTTACAGCTGGCGGTAGTTGAAATTGATGAAGAAAGCGGTTTGTTTGAACTAATCAATCCGGAAATTATTGAGCGTGTCGGTAAGGATGTTGACGTGGAAGGCTGTCTTAGTGTACCCAACCGGTATGGGACAGTACAGCGTGCTGAGGAAATAACTGTCCGCTATTTTGACCGGGAAGGGGAAGAAATAGAGGTAACTGCCTATGGCTATTTAGCACGGGCGTTTCAGCATGAAATCGATCATTTGAACGGAGAACTGTTCATTGATAAAATTATCGAAGAGATTGCTCCGGAAGATTTAGAAGCTTATATGGAGGAACAGTTAGATGACTAAAATTATTTTTATGGGAACACCGGCTTTTTCAGTTCCAATATTAGAAGGACTGATTGAAGCGGGGTATGATATACAGGCTGTGGTTACACAGCCGGATCGACCAGTTGGGAGAAAACGCATCATGACGCCTCCTCCTGTTAAGGAGGCAGCGGTGAAGCATGGTCTGCAGGTTCTGCAGCCGGAGAAAATCTCCGGATCAGAGGAAATGGAAACAATCATCGCATTGGCTCCAGATGTAATTGTTACAGCAGCCTTTGGCCAGTTTTTACCGGAACGTCTGCTGCAGGTTCCAGCGTTTGGTGCAGTGAATGTTCACGCTTCTTTACTGCCGAAATACCGTGGCGGAGCACCTGTTCATTATTCCATTATGAATGGAGAAAAGGAAACAGGCGTAACCATTATGGAAATGATTAAAAAAATGGATGCAGGCGGCATCTATGCGCAAAAGAGCATACCGATTTCACAACTAGATGATGTGGGGACGATGTTTGATAAACTCAGCTTAGTTGGAAAAGAGCTGTTGCTGGTAACTCTGCCGGGGATTCTGTCTGGGGAAACCAAGCCAGTTCCTCAGGATGAATCACAGGTGAGCTTCTCGCCGAATATCACGCGGGAACAGGAACGGATTGACTGGCAGAAAACCGCCGCTGAGATTGATTGTCAGGTTCGCGGGCTGCGTCCTTGGCCGACAGCCTTTGCTGTTTATCAGGGAACGAATTGGAAAATCTGGGAAACAACGCCGCTGTTGGAAACAACCACCGCTGAAGCCGGCACAATTATTAAACGAAGCAAAAAAGAATTATGGATCGCCTGTGGAGCTGGAACGGTTCTTTCAGTGAATCGTTTGCAGCCTTCAGGTAAAGGAAAATTATCTATTCAGGAGTTTTTGAACGGTTCCGGCCAAGGGGTTAAGGAATCAGAAAAGGTGGACTAGTATGGGAAAACGAATGTCGGCAAAGGTCAAAAAGTCTGTACGGTTCGCTGCACTGCAGACTATTGAACGAATTGATAAGGGCGGAGCGTATTCAAATCTGCTTTTGAGTGAAATGATTGAAAAATCCAATTTACAGGAAAATGATATTCGGCTTTTTACAGAGCTTGTTTATGGAACAGTCAGCCGCAAGCTGCTGTTGGAATACTTTCTGACGCCTTTTATCAAGAAGCCACAGAAAGTGGACAGCTGGGTGAAGAATCTGCTGATTTTATCCTTGTATCAGTCACAGTATCTGGATAAAATTCCAGATCACGCTATTATCAATGAAGCAGTAGAAATTGCTAAACAAAGAGGAAATGTAGGGGCGGGCAAGTTTGTTAATGGTGTATTGAGAAGTATTCAGCGACAAGGAGTTCCTTCAATAGAAAAAATTGCTGATCCATTAGAGCGTCTGTCTGTAGAAATCAGTATGCCTCTTTGGCTGACCCAAAAACTTGTTAATCAGATTGGCTTGGAGGAGACTCGAAAATTAGGGCTGTCCCTTTTTGAACGCAGCCATGCCAGTGCACGGGTAGATGTACGTCATCTAACTTGTGCAGAGGCCATTGAGCATCTTGAACAAGAAGAAATTCAAGCAGTCCCAAGTGTGGTTTCCCCGTATGGAATTATCGCTGAAAAAGGCTTTCTAGCTGGAAGTACATTGTTTAAAGAAGGACAAATTACTGTTCAGGATGAAAGCTCTATGCTGGTTGCTCCAGCTCTGCAGATAGAAAAAAATCACCAGGTTCTAGATGCTTGTGCAGCACCAGGTGGAAAAACAACCCATATAGCTGCGTTTTTAGAAGCTTCAGCAGGAGGCCGGGTTACAGCATTAGACATTCACCAGCATAAGGTGAAGCTGATAGAGGAAAATGCAGTTCGGCTGCGTGTTGAAGACGTGGTCATTCCAGAAAAGATGGACGCACGTTCAGTGAAAGATAATTTTCCGGCGGAAACCTTCGACCGCATTCTAGTAGATGCACCTTGTTCAGGTTTAGGTTTGATGAGAAGAAAGCCGGATATCAAATACCATAAAACAGAGCAGGACTTTGAGCAATTGCCTAAGATTCAGTTAGAAATTCTTGAAAGTACTGCACATACATTAAAGCAATGGGGTATAATGGTCTATAGCACATGCACGATTGCGAAAGAAGAAAATCAGGAGGTCGTTGCAGCATTTCTAGCAAAACATCCTGAATTTAAAAAAATCGATATAGCAGGTAACGAGCTGATTCAACAGGCAGTTACAGATCAAATGCTGACGATTTATCCCCATCAGTTTTTAACAGATGGATTCTTTATTTGCTGTATGCAGAAAGTTTCTTAAATGAGGTGAAACAAGTGGAAATCAATTTTCAAACAGATGTTGGGCGTAAACGTAATACCAATCAGGATTACGCTGGCGTATTCGAGAATCAGGCGGGTATCCCGCTGGCTATCTTAGCTGATGGGATGGGCGGCCATCTTGCCGGAGATGTGGCAAGTGAAATGGCTGTCAATCATCTTGGCGAGCGCTGGACAGCAGCTGATATCAGCAGTGCCGATAAAGCAGCACAGTGGCTGATTCAGCTGATTCAGGAAGAAAACGAAGCGATTTATGAAAAAGGACAATCCGTACCAGAGTATGCCGGGATGGGAACAACCATCGTTGGAGCAGTTTTACTGGAGCAGTCCTTTGTGCTGGCAAATATTGGCGATAGCCGAGCTTATTTAGTCCGCAACGGACAACTGGTCCAGCTGACAGAAGACCATTCGCTCGTCAACGCACTGGTGAAATCCGGTGAAATTACAGAGGAGATGGCAGCAAATCACCCTCGAAAAAACGTTTTGACCCGTTCGCTGGGTATGCCGAATACTGTAGAAGTTGATGTAGCTAGTCATTTAAGAGTAGATGATGATTATATATTGTTGTGTTCTGATGGATTAACCAACATGGTTCCTGAAGCGCTGATTTTGGAAACACTGCTTTCCGAACACTCTTTAGAGGAAAAAGTGAACTTGCTGATTTCTCTAGCTAATGAGGCTGGAGGCATGGATAATATTACGGTATTAGTCATACACTTTGATAAGGATAAGGAGGGGAACCAATGATAGAAATCGGCAGAAAACTAAATGGCCGTTATCAGATTATTGGAAATATTGGCAGCGGCGGTATGGCCAATGTATTCTTAGCTCATGATTTGATTCTCGATCGGGATGTAGCAGTAAAGGTACTGCGTTTTGACTTCCAAAACGATCAGGCAGCTATTCGGCGCTTCCAGCGTGAAGCTCTTGCCGCTACTGAGTTGGTCCATCCGAATATCGTTAGTGTCTATGATGTGGGTGAGGAAGACGGCTTACAATATCTGGTAATGGAGTACGTTAAAGGCATGGATTTGAAGCGTTATATTCAAACCCGTTACCCAATGATGTATGGTACAGTTGTAGATATTATGGAGCAGATTTTATCTGCAGTTGCACTGGCTCATGAACATCGGATTATTCACCGTGACTTAAAGCCTCAAAATATTCTGATAGACGAAGATGGCGTAGTAAAGATTACGGATTTCGGGATTGCAATTGCTCTTTCTGAAACATCGATTACTCAGACTAATACAATGCTGGGGTCTGTACACTATCTGTCTCCAGAGCAGGCTAGAGGAAGCATGGCAACCAATCAGTCAGATATTTATGCCGTGGGTGTAATACTTTATGAGATGCTGACAGGAAACGTTCCGTTTGATGGAGAGTCTGCGGTGACGATTGCATTGAAGCATTTTCAAGAGGAAATCCCTTCTGTTCGGGCATTTGATGCAAATGTTCCCCAATCACTGGAAAACGTTGTTTTACATGCGACAGCTAAAGATCCTGCTGACCGGTATAAGACAGCGGAGGAAATGTCTGAAGATTTATATACGGTATTAGCCGCTAATCGTCTAAATGAACCAAGGTGGGAGCCAACAGCACTTATGGGAGAGACCAAGGTGCTGACGCCGTTGACAGAGGAGATGCCGGAGGCATTCGCAGCGATGGAAGGGCCCAAAGAAGAGGCTGTAGAAGCAGAAACACCGGAGGAAGAAGTAACTGTTGGAAAACCCAAAAAGAAGAAAAAACAGATTATCATAATCGTTAGTCTTCTGCTGCTGGCCATTGCAGCGATAGGGGTAGGCTTATTTTATGCCGGCAGCAGCAAAGGTGAAGTGAAGGTTCCTGATGTTCGGGACAAAACAGAAGCGGAGGCCCGCAAATTGTTGGAAGATGCTGAGTTGACTGTAGTTGACGATGTGAAGCAACTGCCTGATGATACAATCGCCGAGGGAAACGTTGTTAAAACAGACCCTGAAGCAAAATCATCGGTTAAAAAAGGCCGGGAAGTGACGCTGTACATCAGTACTGGAAATAAGAAAATCAATATGGCAGACTATACGGGCGATAACTATAAGGATGCCATTGAAGCAATGAAGAAATTAGGCTTCCCTGAAAGCAATATTAAGATTGAAAAGGAAAACAGCTCTGAAGTTAGTGCGGATAAGATCATCCGTCAAACACCTGAAGCGAATACAGAGGTCGATCCAAAGACCGATCAGGCGACACTAGTGGTCAGCATGGGACCTGAAAATGTTACGTTGGATAACTATGTGGGCTATAGCTATGATAATGCGGTAGCAGCTTTGCTGACTTTAGGTATCAAGGAAGGTAATATCAATTATGCTGAAGAAGCCAGTGACACAGTAGGTCCAGGGCTGGTTATTTCTCAAAATCCAGGAGCAGGAACATCGTTTGATCCATCAAATGATAAGATTACCCTGACTGTTAGTACTGGCTCAGATAAGATTACCCTGGGCAATTATGCTGGCTACAGCTATGATAATGCAGTAAATGCTTTGGCAGCAGAGGGAATTAGTGCCGACCGGATTACTAAGGAAGAACAAGCCAGTGATTCTGTAGAGAGCGGTTCTGTTATTTCCCAAGAACCTGCTGCTGGCTCTACGTTCGACCCTAAGACCGGTCGTATCAAGCTGATTGTAAGTAAGGGCGCAGAATTAGTTAAGGTTCCTAATGTAGGAACAATGACTAGACAGGCTGCAAAATCTGAGTTGGAAAAAGAAGGTTTTGTGGTCGTTGAGCAAGTGGAAAATTCAACACAGACCAAGGATACGGTGATACGAACAGACCCTTCTGCTGGTTCAAGCATCAAGAAGGGATCCACAGTGACAATTATCTATTCAAGTGGTCCAGCTGACCCGACGCCCCAGAATGATCAAAATAAAGAAGAGACAGATCAGTAATTTGTTGATTGGATGTTTCGTTTAATAAAAGAGTTTGGAGTGATATACTTCAAGCTCTTTTATGTTTTTTTGAGTGAAGAACCGTGGAGCTGTTTCAGTGCTGTTCTTGCTTTTTCTTTTTTTTTCTTGTATATTCGGAGTGGTTAGGAGTGATAGATTGAACGGTCAAATCAGAAAAGCACTAAGTGGTTTTTATTATGTATATGCAGAAGGTGAAACATATCAAACCAGAGCCAGAGGGAATTTTAGAAACCGAAAAATTACACCTTTGGTAGGGGATGATGTGATTTTTGAAAGCGATAACCTGACAGATGGCTACTTGCTGGAAATTCTTCCCAGAGAAAACGAACTGGTCCGTCCATCTGTAGCGAATGTTGATATTGGTGTTGTAGTTATGAGTATGATCGAACCGAATTTTTCGTATAATTTACTTGATCGTTTTTTAGTTGCCTTGGAGCACAAAGGAATTCAGCCAGTCATTTATTTGACAAAAATTGATTTACTAGAGGAAGCAGGACTTAAGCAGCTGGATAATATCCGGCAGGTTTATCAATCGTCGTATCCAATAATTATTGGCGACCGCTCTGATGAAGATCAGCGCTCAATTCGTGAACTGGAACAATATTTCCCTGATCGGCTGACTGTATTTATGGGACAGTCTGGTGCAGGAAAATCGACACTCTTGAATAAGATATCACCTGAACTTCAGCTGACGACTGGAGAAATCTCCGAAGCACTGGGCCGTGGGAAACATACAACGCGTCACGTGGAATTAATTCCCTTGTACGATGGCTTGGTGGCGGATACACCAGGCTTTAGTTCGATTGAATTTCTGGAGATGGATGCAGTTGAACTGCCAAAACAGTTTCCCGAATTTGTTAAAGCCTCAACAGGCTGTAAATTTAGAGAGTGCATGCATCGAAAAGAGCCGGGCTGTGAAGTCAAAAAAGAAGTAGCAGAAGGAACTATTGCTCAAGTCAGATATGACAACTATCTACAATTTTTATCTGAAATAGAGGATCGTAGACCTGTGTATAAGAAAAAAAGTAAAGGAAATTAGCTGCTGCGTTTACCCTTCGTGTGGGAGAAAGGAACGCTGCAATTTAGGAGGAGAGCAAGAATGAAAATAGCACCATCGATTTTAAGTGCAGATTTTGCGAATTTAGAAAGAGACATCCAGTTAGTAGAAAAACTGGGGGCAGACTACATTCACGTAGATGTCATGGACGGTCAATTTGTTCCGAATATTACGCTGGGTCCTAATGTAGTCTCAGCGATTCGTCCAGTAACAAAGCTGCCGCTGGATGTTCATTTAATGATTCAGCAGCCGGAAAAATTCATTGATGCATTTGCTGAGGCAGGAGCAGATATTATTACCGTTCATCAGGAGGCTACGCCTCATATTCATCGGGCGATGCAGATGATTAAAGCAGCTGGTGTAAAGGCTGGTGTAGTCATTAATCCAGGGACTCCTTTGAGCGCTATTGAGCATGTTTTGGAT
The DNA here is from genome assembly GCF_056924295.1 of Enterococcus sp. LJL128. Taxonomy (NCBI): domain Bacteria; kingdom Bacillati; phylum Bacillota; class Bacilli; order Lactobacillales; family Enterococcaceae; genus Enterococcus; species Enterococcus sp. LJL128. The sequence continues at coordinate 197,045 of NZ_JBXPBP010000006.1, forward strand.
ATGGCTGATTTAGTATTAATTATGACGGTGAATCCGGGCTTTGGAGGTCAAAGCTTTATCGAGAGTCAGTTGGATAAAATTGCTCGACTGAAGGAATGGAAGGAAACGAAAGGCTATACTTACGAGATTGAAGTAGATGGCGGTATCGTACCTGAAACAGCTGCGAAGTGTAAGGAAGCTGGTGCTGATGTCTTTGTCGCCGGTTCCTATATCTATAATGCGGAAAATCCAAAGGAACGTATCGATGCGTTAAGAGATGTGTTGAATAAATGAAGGTTTTGATTGTCGCCGGCGGCTCATCTGCTGACTGGCCTCAGCTTGAGAAAACAGATTATGACTTTTTTACAGGAGTAGACCGGGGCAGCTTGTTTATATTGGAGAATAATTGGCCATTGGATCTAGCTGTAGGAGATTTTGATTCTTTGTCCAATCAGGAGAAGCAGCTTGTGAAAAAGGAAGCGAAAGAATTCTATCCGGCCCGAGCGGAAAAGGATGACACTGACACCCAATTAGCGCTGGCAAAGGTGCTGGAACAGATGCCAAATGCTGAGATTACAATAATTGGAGCTACCGGCGGACGGCTGGATCACTTTTTAGCTAATTTATGGCTGCCGCTGGAGCCTCGTTTTCAGCCGTTTATTCGACAGATTCATTTGAAGAATCAGCAGAATACAATCAGCTACTACTTACCAGGAGAGTATACTGTTTATCGTGAACCTGAGATGTCTTATCTAGCTTATTGTTGTTTAACAGCTGTTAGTGATCTTACATTAAAAGACAGCAGGTATTTACTTCATGAGCAGCAAGTACCTGTGCCTACCTCGTACGCCAGTAATGAGTTTATTGGAGATACTGCAAGCTTTACCTTTACAGCGGGTGTGATTGCAGTGATCCAGAGCAAAGACTAGCATTAATAAAAATAGTCAAATTTTTTCATTTAAACCGATTTCTGAAAGCTAGACACAAATCTAGCTTTCGGAGATCGGTAATTTTTTTAGAAAAATGTCAATTTTGTACAATACACGAAAGTCATTTTAAGTATAATAGGGCAAAGGGGAGGGGTAGTATGGAAAAACGACTTGTCGTATTTGATTCAGATTTATCTATAGAAGCTTATCAGTTTCAAGGCGTTAAACAGAAATTCCCTAATCATTTTCATGAATTTTACGTTATTGGATTTATTGAAAAGGGGCGGCGCTTTTTGTCGTGTAAGCAACAGGAATATATAGTTGAAGCTGGCGATTTGCTGTTGATTAATCCTTACGATAATCATTTTTGCGAACAGCTGGGTGAAGAGACACTGGATTATCGAAGTATTCACATTAGTCCGCTGGTTATGCTGGAGCTGACGGAACGAATTATTGGGTTGAGAAAACGGCTCTTGTTTTCTCAAAATGTCATCCCAGCTTATACAAATCTAACAGCGTTAAAAGAGCTGCATTCTCTCATGGTGACATCAGCTGATAGTCATAGGAAAACAAAGGCTCTTGATCAATGTTTAAAAAGAATGCTTATTGAATACTCTGACTATGAGGGGACACAAGCCTATGAGTATTCAGGCATGCTTGAGCAGGTGTGCAGCTATATTAACAAGTACTATGCTGAAGCAATCGTGATGGAGGAGCTTAGTGAACAGTTCGGGGTTAATCAGTTTACATTGATACGCCAATTTGTAAAAAATAAAGGGGTTACCCCTCATCAGTACTTGCGGACAGTTCGTATTAGTAAAGCACAAAAACTGTTGGAACAAGGAATTCCGCCTGCCCAGGCAGCAACAGATAGCGGTTTTTCAGATCAGAGTCATTTTTCGAGATATTTTAAGCATTTGATTGGTGTGACACCAAAACAATATATGGATATTTTTCATCAGGAGGGATTAAATGCATAAAGGGATAAATGGAAAAGCAAGAGGACACATTGGAGCGATTTTTACAGTAGGCGTATGGGGGACAACGTTTATCTCCTCCAAGCTTTTACTCGCGGAATTTACTCCGTTTCAGTTATTATTCTCCAGATTTTTATTAGGGTATCTTTTTCTATGGCTGATTTGCCCCAAAGTATTGAAGCCTCAAGGGAAAAAAGAGGAAGGGATTTTTGCTTTGGCCGGACTGCTGGGGATTACATCGTATTATTTTGTGGAAAACATTGCGTTGACTTATACAAATGCTTCTAACGTAGGCGTAGTTGTTTCGTTGGCCCCTTTTTTCACAGTATTACTTGCAAAATGGCTGACTGCGGAAAAGCAAGTGAATGGTTATTTTTATGTGGGCTTAGTAGTGGCTTTATCAGGTATTGCTATTATTAGCTTTGGTAGCTTTTCCGAGTTGAAAATACACCCTGTTGGCGATTTTTTAGGAATTTTAGCAGCATTTATCTGGGCAGCATATTCGCTCTTATCCAGAAAAATCAGTGAATTTGGACATAACTTATTGTTGGCAACACGCCGGACTCTTTTTTACGGACTTCTTTTTATGCTGCCGATTCTTCTTTTTTCAAAGGAATCTTTTCCTCGGATTTCTGAATGGTCTAGCGATGCGGTACTCAATATCCTATTTCTGGGGATTGGTGCTTCTGCAATATGCTTTGTCACATGGAACTACAGCGTCAGTGTGTTGGGTGCAGTGCAGGCAAGTATGTATATCTATGCTGTTCCAGCCATTACAGTGATAACTTCTGTTCTGTTTCTAAAAGAAAGCTTTACACTGGCAGTAGCACTGGGTACGCTTTTGACAACAGCAGGATTGTTTCTTTCCGAGAAGTCATCCAGCAAAGAAATCGAGTATGATTAAAATCGGGCTGCATACGCCTCGTAACGAAATTCTACTGGGTTCTGTTCCAGTTGCTTATGCTGTTAGGGGATACTATTCTTTGTACTCAGCGAGGCTCCTTAGAGAAAGTGATTTTAACAATTGCAGTTCTATTTCGATTGCAGCTGGTAGTTAAAAGTTCCCGTAGAAGTCAACCCAGCCCAAACAAAAAAACCTGTTTCCGTATCGGAAACAGGTTTTGAATTATAATCTATTAAACACGCTCGATTTTACCAGATTTCAAAGCACGAGTTGACACCCAAACTTTTTTAGGTTTACCATCTACTAATACACGAACTTTTTGTAGATTTGGTTTAATAGTACGTTTTGTTGCGTTCAAAGCATGAGAACGGTTATTTCCGCTGCTTGTTTTACGACCAGTAAAGTAACATACTTTTGCCATTGTTAATTTCCTCCTTTGCTTTGATCTTGGAGCGATAGTCTTCTGCTCATACCTGACTAATTTATCATATTCAGATTAATTTTGCAAGAAAATTTTTGTTTTTACAGGTCTTTCCTGAAAATTTCCATGAGAACAACTGATGTACACTGAGGTAAAAGCATCCTATTTTGAGAAACAAGGCTGAAATCACAGGGTTTAGCGGCGGGCGCACTTGACTCTATTGGATGGTATCCTGTTTTAATGTGTTTCCTGATAGGTGAATGTGCTATAGGCCGTCTAAAATAATAGTGACATATTGACTTATTTATTCTAATGACGAATGTTTATTTTTGTATAAAGCCGAGCGCTTTCCCTCGATTCTTGGATTTCCTTTCTTTTCATTAACCTTCAGCTATGTTAGAATGTTAAGGAAGAAAATAGGGCAAGTATGCTCTTATAAGGAGGCTTTTCATCAATGGCTGTAAAAATCAAAACATCAGCAGGTACCATTGAGATTACCAATGAGGTGATTGCCACTGTGGTTGGTGGTGCCGCTACAGATATTTACGGAATCGTCGGCATGGCTAGTAAAAATCAAATTAAAGATAATCTGAATGAGATTTTACGTAGAGAAAACTATTCGAAGGGCGTTGTGGTCCGTCAGGAAGAAAATGGCGTGGCTGTCGATGTTTATACAATCGTAAGCTACGGTACGAAAATTTCTGAGGTTTCCCGCAATGTGCAGGAAAAAGTAATGTATAATCTTGAAACATTACTGGGAGTTACTGCAAATTCTGTCAATGTGTTTGTGCAAGGGGTTCGTGTGCTGCCAGACTAGGACAGCCTGCTGCCGGAAATGAGCAGCAGCTCAATAGACCTGCAGTGATCTAAAGGAGGATATTTTAGGTGAATGTAACAGAAATCAGCGCAAGTCAGTTCCAAGAAATGGTTCAGGCAGGTGCTTCTCGTCTGCACGTAAATGCAGAGTATGTCAACTCGTTGAATGTTTTCCCTGTGCCGGACGGCGATACAGGAACAAATATGAATTTATCGATGACCAGTGGTGCAAAGGCAGTGTCCGATTCTCCCTCTGAGAAGGTTGGGGAATTAGCAACTGCGTTATCTAAAGGTTTGCTGATGGGAGCCCGGGGAAATTCCGGTGTTATTCTGTCGCAATTATTCAGAGGCTTTTCAAAGCATATTCCAGATGTTGTAACCTTGAATGCCAAGGACTTGGCAGCAGCTCTTACACATGGAGTGGAAACAGCCTATAAAGCGGTAATGAAGCCAGTCGAAGGAACTATTCTAACGGTTTCCCGTGAAGCAGCGCGTTCTGGTGAACGCAAAGCAAAGGAATCAGATGACTGTATTGAAGTAATGGAGGCTGTAGTTAAGGGAGCCAAGCGTGCCCTTGATAAGACGCCGGATTTACTTCCTGTACTAAAAGAGGTCGGTGTAGTCGACAGCGGCGGCCAAGGTCTACTGTTTATTTATGAAGGTTTTTTAGACGCTCTTTCCGGTAATTATGACCCAGCAGCAGTTTATGAACCGACACCAGGTGAAATGGATGAGATGGTGAATGCAGAGCATCACCGCAGTGTGCAAGGACAGCTGTCAACAGAGGATATTACGTTTGGTTATTGTACCGAAATCATGGTTCAGATTGGTGAAGGACCAACTGTAGACAGCAACTTTGACTACGATACATTTAGAAATTATCTGGATGGTCTGGGAGACTCGCTGTTAGTAGTCAACGATGATGAAATCATCAAGGTTCATGTTCACACGGAACACCCTGGTGAAGTAATGAATTACGGACAAAAATTTGGTTCTCTGGTAAAAGTAAAGGTTGACAACATGCGCCTGCAACATGAAACAATTCTTGAGCATGACCAGCAGGGAACTGCTGCTCCTGTGAAAAAAGCCCGTGTTCCATACGCAGTGATTGCAATTGCTGCTGGATCAGGTGTACAAGAGTTATTCAGAAGTTTAGGTGCCAGCTACATTATCAGCGGCGGACAGACAATGAATCCAAGTACAGAAGATATCCTTAAAGCGGTGAAAGAAGTCAATGCCGACAAGGTAGTCATTCTGCCAAACAATAAAAACATCTTCATGGCTGCAGACCAGGCAGCTGAGGTGGCAGATATTCCAGTCGTTGTTGTACCATCTAAAACAATCTCTCAAGGCATGACTGCGATGCTGGCCTTTAATGAACAGCAAACACTTGAGGAAAACAAAGCAAGCATGACTGCGATGCTGGATAGTGTTGTCAGCGGACAAGTAACGACAGCAGTTCGTGATACAACAATAGATCATGTTGAAATCAAAAAAGATGATTATCTGGGAATGGTTGACGGCAAGATAGTGATTTCTGAGCCGGATATGTATACTGCCTCTTTAGATACATTGAAGCGTATGGTGGATGAGGATACAGAAATTGTAACAATCATCATCGGTGAAGGCGGAACTGCCGCAGAAGCTGAAAAACTTGCTGCCGACTTGACCACTGAGTATGAAGATTTAGAAACAGAAATTCACGAAGGAAATCAGCCGGTTTATCCGTACCTATTTTCAGCTGAATGATTGAGTACATCTGTGAGTAAAAATTGTTTAAAATAACCGTTTTACTCGTACAATTATAAAGAGCCTGCGATTGGGACAGAAGTGATTCGCTTCAGGAGACAAGAAGAATTCTACAAGACTTCTTGTCTTAGCGGCTGCTTCTGTCCTATTCTTTATTTTATTGGTAAAGGGAGTATTTAGCGAATATCCAGCTTCATGAGCAAGCACTTTTCGGCAATGAGCCGAGCTGGTAGCATGCATGGTAAGGAGTATTATGGAACTGGCTCCTGCTAATTACTCAAGAGCTGAACAAACTCCTGCAGATTTTCTAGTTGATTCAAGTAGTGTACGGACAGTTGGGGTTAATGACAGTAGCCTTCGTTTTTACTGATATTTAAGAAGAGTAAATGAGTGATACATAGAGAGACAAACATAATGAGAAAGGAGGCGTGATGATGAAGCTAACAGATCCTCTTCATACTCTTTCAGGCGTAGGGCCGAAAAGAGCTGAGGCATTTAGTGAGCTGGGCATTTATACGGTGCTGGATTTGCTTACCTACTATCCCTTCCGATATGAAGATATTCAGGAGAAGGAAATAGAAGAAATACAAGATCAGGAAAAAGTTACATTAAAAGGGTTAGTTGTTTCAGAGCCTGTTCTCAGTCGCTACGGCTATAAAAAAAGCCGGCTGAATTTTCGAATCATGCAGGATCATGCGGTGATTAATGTGTCCTTCTTTAATCAGCCCTATTTAAAAGACAAAATCATTTTGTCAGAGGAAATTGCTGTTTACGGGAAGTGGGATGCCAAAAGAAAAGCGCTAAATGGCATGAAGATACTTGCTTCTAAAAATGAAGGTGAAGATTTTGCGCCTATTTATCATGTGAATAAACGTGTTCGCCAAAGCAGTCTGATTCAGCTGATACGCACTGGATTTGATGCATATGGTCATCTAGTGGAAGAGACTCTGCCGCTGGAGCTGATGCAGAAATATCGTTTGATGGATCGTCAGGAAGCAATGTTTGCTATGCATTTTCCGAAAAATTCGGAAGAAAGCCATTTAGCCAAGCGGCGGATGGTCTTTGAGGAATTTTTGCTTTTTCAGCTGAAGATGCAGGGGCTGAAGAAGCAGGAGAAGGCAGAAAAAAACGGTTTAGCTATTCAATATGACGTGCAGCGGTTAAAGGCTTTTACTAAAAAGCTGCCTTTTGAGTTGACGCAGGCGCAGAAGAAAGTAACCAATGAAATCTGTCGGGATTTGATGAGTCCTCAGCATATGCAGCGGCTGCTGCAAGGGGATGTTGGGAGTGGTAAAACAGTTGTTGCAGCTATTGCGCTGTATGCTGTGATGACGGCTGGTTTCCAAGGTGCCCTGATGGTTCCAACAGAAATTTTAGCTCAGCAGCATATGGAAAGCCTTCAGCAGCTCTTTGACCCATTAGAGGTTCGTACAGCACTTCTGACAGGTTCGACCCGGGCGAAGGAACGCCGGGAGATTTTAGAGCAGCTGGCTTCTGGAGAAATTGATGTGATTATTGGTACTCATGCCTTGATTCAGGATGATGTGGTTTTTCGACGTCTTGGACTTGTTATTACAGATGAACAGCACCGCTTTGGTGTGAATCAGCGGAAAATTTTAAGGGAAAAAGGACAAAAGCCGGATGTTCTGTTTATGACAGCTACGCCAATCCCAAGAACGTTAGCAATTACTGCTTACGGAGAAATGGATGTTTCGATTATTGATGAGATGCCGGCTGGCCGGATTCCCATAGAGACCCGCTGGATACGTCCGCCTCAGCTGGATACAGTGTTGGAATGGACGACAAAAGAGCTGGCCCGTGGACATCAGGCATATGTAATTTGTCCGCTAATTGAGGAATCTGAGGCATTAGACGTTAAAAATGCAACAGAAATTTTTGAACATATGTCGGAATTTTTTAGCCCTGACTATCAAGTAGGACTGCTTCACGGAAAAATGAAAAATCAGGAAAAAGATGAGATTATGCAGCAGTTTAAAGAGAATAAGCTGCAACTGCTCGTGTCCACAACCGTAATTGAAGTGGGAGTCAATGTTCCAAACGCAACAATTATGCTGATTATGGATGCGGACCGTTTTGGATTGGCTCAGCTTCATCAGCTTAGAGGTCGTGTTGGTCGTGGCTCAGAAGCCTCTTATTGTATTTTGGTTGCCAATCCTAAAAATGAGATGGGAATTGAGCGAATGAAGATTATGACGGAAACAAACAATGGATTTGTTCTTAGTGAGAAAGATTTGGAGCTTAGAGGGCCTGGAGAAGTCTTTGGTGCCCGCCAATCAGGCTTGCCCGAGTTTGCAATTGGCGATATCGTGACAGACTTTAATATTCTGGAAGCAGCCCGTCAGGAAGCCAGCTTAATCTGGAAGAAAAAGCAATGGTGGCTGCTTCCCGACTATAGGGATTTGGCTGAGGAGGTTCAGCCCGCTGAAGGAGAGCATCAGTATTTTGATTAGCAGAAAATATGCTATACTTAATTAGATTGAGCAAAGAAATAGGAGGAATCATTTATGAGAATCGCCGTTGATGCGATGGGTGGAGATAATGCACCTCAAGCAATCGTTGAAGGTGTGATGCTGGCAAAGAAAGATTTTCCAGATATTGAGTTTTTACTTTATGGTAAAGAAGAAGCAATCAGAGAATATGTAACAGATGAAAAAAATATTACAATTATTCATACAGATGAAAAAATAGCGAGTGATGACGAACCAGTCAAAGCAATTCGCCGTAAAAAAACGGCTTCTATGGTTCTAGCGGCTCAGGCAGTAAAAGAAGGTCAAGCAGATGCAGTATTCTCAGCAGGAAATACAGGTGCCTTGCTGGCGGCAGGCTTGTTTATTGTCGGACGGATTAAAAATGTGGAGCGTCCGGGCTTGATGTCTACGCTACCTGTATTAGGTCAGTCGAATGGCGGTTTTGATATGCTGGATTTAGGTGCGAATGCCGATAATAAGCCGGAGCATCTTGTGCAGTATGCAGTGCTGGGCTCATTTTATGCAAGTCGAGTTCGTGGAATTCAAAGTCCCAAAGTTGGTCTGTTGAATAATGGAACAGAAGAAAATAAGGGTAGTGAGCTAACTAAGAAATCATTTGAGCTGCTGTCTGAAAATAAAACGATTAATTTTATTGGTAATGTAGAAGCTAGAGATTTACTGAATGGACCTGCGGATGTTGTTGTGACAGACGGGTTTACCGGGAATGCAGTACTGAAGTCAATAGAAGGCACAGCGCTGAACATGATGTCGTTGTTAAAAACTTCAATTTTAGCAGAAGGTGTTAAGGGTAAGATGGGTGCCTTGATGCTGAAAAATGCCTTAAAGGGTATGAAAGAAGAGATGGATTATTCCAAGCATGGGGGTGCGGTTCTTTTTGGACTGAAAGCTCCAGTTGTTAAAACGCATGGTGCTACAGGGCCGGAAGCGGTTCGTTATACGATTCGCCAAATTCGGACAATGCTGATTACTGATGTTGTTGCTCAGCTAGTGGAATATTACGAAGGCAAGTAGGTAAAAACAGCGTTCTAATGCTGATTTTTGCAGTTGAATTGCAACTCAACTGTAATAAAATTGAAAAAAATGTAGACAAATGATAAATTTCTGAGTAAAATGTACCATAGTGCTTAAGACTTTTAAAGATTAATGTTTGTTAAAGCAGTGGAGGTGAAAGCAGTTGACTCGTGAAGAAGTATTAAAAAAAGTAGCGACGATTATCTCAAATCACTTTGATGTTGATGCAGAGAATGTGACAGATCAACTGAATATTAAAGATGACCTGAATGCAGATTCAATCAGTGTGATGGAATTTGTTTTAGAGTTGGAAGATGAATTCGGAACAGAAATTTCTGATGAAGATGCAGAGCAAATTGAAACCGTGGGTGCCGCTGTAGATTATATTGTCAATCATCTATAATTGATAAAATAGAGCAGGCTGGAAATAGGTTAAGAATTTCGCAAATACTGAGCTTTGCTGAGTGCTTCTTGTCAAATGGTTAGTATGGGATACTTGGCTTACCCAGTTATGTATTCGTGAATAAAGAGCAGGACGTAATCCTTTGTGGTTACAGTCCTGCTCTTTGCTTTTTTAGTTAGAACGATTCAGCAGCTGTTTTTTCATAAGTATTGCGGACAGTTTAAGTGACAACCTTTCAATATTCCATCAAAAAAAGTATAATAGAGAAGGTTGCAAATAATTTTAAAGGAATGTGGAGAATGAACAATCAGTTAACAGTTGAATTGAAAGAGCGTTACGGCATTGTTTTCCATGATGTCAATTTATTAGAGCAGGCTTTTACCCATTCATCCTATGTGAATGAGCATCGATATATGAAGCTTTCCGACAACGAACGTCTGGAATTCCTAGGGGACGCAGTCCTTGAGTTATTGGTCTCACAATATTTGTACAATAGCTTTCCAGAGCTTTCTGAAGGGAAACTAACAAAAATGCGGGCAGCAATTGTCCGTGAAGATAGCTTATCCAAATTCGCAAAGGAATGTCACTTTGATACCTATGTTCTTTTAGGTAAAGGTGAAGAAAATTCAAGCGGCAGAGAGCGCCCGGCATTGCTTTGTGATGTATTCGAAGCATTTTTAGGTGCGTTATATCTGGATCAGGATTTGGAAGCAGTTAGGGAATTTGCAGCCAAAGTTATATTCCCGAAAATCGATGCAGGTGCTTTTTCACATGAGATGGATCATAAAACCCGGCTGCAGGAGGTTTTGCAGCGTCAGGGAGATGTGACGATTGACTATCGTCTAGTGAAGGAGGAGGGCCCGGCTCATGAACGTGTCTTCCATATCGAGGTTTTCCTAAATGATCAACTGATTGGAACAGGTCAAGGGAAATCGAAAAAACTAGCGGAGCAGGATGCGGCCGAAAGAGCATTGAAGGAATACTCTGAATAACAGAAGCAACTGCAAAATATGAATCAATGAATTTTAAATGAGCTGACTGCCAGCGGCTTACTTAAAATTTATTGATTTGTTCAAAGTTTGACAGCTTGCTCAGCTTTTACATTATCCAGCTTCAAAAGTCAGCCCACTGCGGCAATAAGAGAAACTCTAGCTGATGCTGAAGGGCATCATCGTCTAGTTTCCTATATTGCTTGTGGACTACCCGACTTTTTTAGCTTTTACTACTTGGAAGGAGCATGTACTCTTGTTTTTAAAACGAATCGAGATCGCGGGATTCAAATCCTTTGCCGATCGGACAGTAATAGAATTTGAAAACGGCGTGACAGCAGTTGTCGGACCGAACGGCAGCGGCAAGAGCAACATCACGGAAGCTGTCCGGTGGGTTTTGGGTGAGCAGTCAGCCAAGAGTCTGCGGGGCGGTAAGATGCCGGATATTATTTTTGCCGGTTCGGAAGGCAGAAAGCCGTTAAACATTGCAGAAGTAACAGTGGTTCTTGATAATAGAGACCATTATTTACCCTTGGATTTTTCTGAAATAAGCGTAACGCGACGTTATCGCCGAACGGGGGAAAGTGATTTCTTTATCAATAAGCAGGCATGCCGCTTAAAAGACATTCAGGACTTATTTATGGACTCCGGTTTAGGAAAGGAATCTTTCTCGATTATTTCTCAAGGGAAGGTCGAAGCGATTTTCAACAGTAAGCCAGAAGACCGCCGCGGTATTTTTGAAGAGGCTGCTGGCGTGTTGAAGTACAAGCAGCGGAAAAAAAAGGCTGAACAAAAATTATTTGAAACAGAAGATAATCTAAATCGTGTTCAGGATATTATTTATGAATTGGAAGATCAGCTGACTCCTCTTGCTGCACAAAGCGAAGCAGCTAAGGAGTTTTTAGCGCTGAAAAAAACACTGACGGAAATTGATGTCAGCTTAACTGTCTCTGAAATTGAAGAAACCAAGGCTGTCTGGGAAGGCAAAGCCAAAGAGCTGGCAGATGTAGAAGCCGGATTAGCTGAAATCAGTCAGCGGATTCATCATTCAGAAGGGAAACTGCTTCAATTGAGAAGTCAGAGAAACCGTCTGGACGAACAGCTGGAACAACAACAGCAGCAGCTTTTAAAAATTACCGAAGCTTTGAAGCAGACAGAAGGTCAGAAGCAGGTACTGATTGAACGGTCTAAGCATACATTGAAGACCACTAGTGAGTACCAGGAGTCCTTGGAAGAAACGGCAGAAAAGATTCAGCAGTTTCGTGAAGAGCTCCAAAAGTTGAAAGAAAAAAGAAATATAAAACAGCAGGAGCAGCAGGAGCTGACTATCGAAATAGAAAAAGCGGAGCAGGAAGTCGAGAAGTACAGCAAATCTTCAAAAGAATTGCTGGAAGAATTGCGTAGCGAATATGTAGAGGTCATGCAGTCCCAGGCAAACACAACGAATGACTTGAAGTATTTGGAGCGCCAGTATCAGCAGGAAACAGCTAAAAATCAGCAAGCTGTGGAAAAACATGAATCACTGGAAGCACAGCTTACCGCAGCTTCTAATGAGCAGGAAGTACTTATTGAACAGTTGGCAGAATCAGAAGCACAGCTGGAGCAGCAGCGTTCAGAATATACAGCTGCGAGAAAGCAGCAGGAGCAGGAACAGCAGGAGCTGGGAACCAGACAGAAGCAAATGTATCAGATGATGAATCAGGTGCAGCAGGTGAAGGCTCGCCGAAAGAGTCTACAGGAAATTCAGGAGAATTATGCTGGCTTTTATCAAGGCGTTCGAGCAGTTCTGAAGCAAAAGAATCAGCTGAATGGGATTGTCGGGGCTGTAGCTGAGCTGATTGAAGTACCTAAAGAGTACGCACTAGCAGTGGAAACTGCTCTGGGGGGGGCTGCCCAAAACGTTATTGTTGAAAATGAAACCGATGGCCGGGCTGCGATTACCTTTTTGAAGCAGCAGCATAGCGGACGTGCCACTTTTTTGCCGCTGACAACAATTAAACCGAGACAAATGTCTGCAGCAGTCCGCGAAAAAATAGACAGTATAGAAGGATTTCTAGGAATTGCCAGTGAACGTGTTCAATATCCAGAGAAGATTAGTCCAGTTATTCAAAATTTGCTAGGTGTTACTATTCTTGCCGCAAATCTGGAAAGTGCCAATCGCTTAGCTAAGCTGGTTCATTATCAGTATCGTGTAGTTTCACTTGACGGAGATGTTATGAACCCCGGCGGTTCAATGACTGGAGGAGCAACCAAAAAGGGAAATCAGGGAAGTCTGTTTTCTCAAACTCAAGAGCTTCAGGCGTTAACTGAGCAGCAGAAGCGCTTAGAACAGCAGCTTGCTGATAGTGAAGCATTGGTTCAGCAGTTGACAGAAAAAGTCAAAGGAACGACAGAACGATTGGAACTGCTGCGTTCAGCTGGAGAAAAAAGCCGATTGAACCAGCAGGAGCTGGAAAACAAACGGGCGAATAAAGAAGAAACAGTCAACCGCCTGACTAGGGAAAAACAACTGTTTGAGTTTGAAAGCCGGGAGTTGCACCAGTTCTTAGAGGAATATCAGGAAAAACATCAGGAGCTTGAACAGCGGCAGCAGGAGCTGACAGGTGAAAAAGAACGCCTTGATCAGGAAATGAAGCAGATTGATCAGGAAGCCAGTCAGATGGAAACCTATAAGGCTAATGCTCAGGAACGTCTAAATCGGATTCAGGCAGAACAGGCAGTTGTCGGTGAACAGCTGACGCATTTGCAGGAACAAACATCGGACAAGCAGGCACAGCTGGATGAAATGCTTTTGCGGGAAAGCGGCTTGAAACAGCAGCTGCAGCAGCTGAGTAATCATTCTACTGACCATCAGGTAACCGAAGGCAGTTTAGAAGTGCAGTTGGAACAGCTGGCAGCGAAAAGAGCTGATCTGGAAACAAGTATTCAGGACGGGAAAATAAAACGTCAGGGACTGCAGGATCAGGTAGACGCTTTGGACAATAGTTTAACAGAAGAACACAAGCTGCAGCAGCAGACCTTAACGAATCAAACACAGATAGAAGTTACTAAGAATCGTTCTGAGATTAAGCTGGATAATGCTCTGCAGTATCTACAGGAAGAATATAATATGACCTATGAAAAGGCTGTAATGGACTACCAGCTGACAATGGCTGCTGAAATGGCTAAAACTGAGGTTCGACGGTTGAAGCAGGCAATTGATCGACTAGGGCCAGTCAATTTGAATGCGATTGAGCAGTATGAGCAAGTGAACGAACGTCATGAGTTCCTGGCAACACAGCGGGACGATTTACTGGATGCGAAGGATCAGCTCTTTGAAACAATGGAGGAGATGGATCAGGAAGTGAAGCTTCGTTTCAGTGAAGTTTTTGAAGCAATTCGTGCTCAGTTTAAGGTTGTCTTTCCGAATATGTTTGGTGGTGGACGAGCCGAGCTGGTTTTGACCAATCCAGATGATTTGTTAAATACAGGGATTGAAATTGAAGCGCAGCCGCCAGGTAAAAAACTGCAAAGCCTGAGTTTACTTTCCGGCGGTGAGCGGGCGTTGACAGCCATTGCGCTGCTGTTCTCAATTATTCGTGTTCGACCAGTTCCCTTCTGTATTCTGGATGAGGTTGAGGCAGCATTGGATGATGCCAATGTTTCCCGCTTTGGTCATTACCTTAGTGATTTTGAAGACGAAACACAGTTTATAGTGGTTACCCACCGAAAAGGAACAATGGAGGCTGCGGATGTACTGTATGGTGTAACAATGCAGGAATCAGGTGTCTCTAAGATAGTTTCGGTTCGTTTGGAGGATGTAAAAGAAGGCGGAGCAATCTCCACCAGTGCATAGAAAGCAGGAGGAAATGAAATGATCAAACTGATTGCCATTGATTTGGATGGAACACTGCTGAATAGCCAAAAGCAAATTAGCGCAGAAGATAAAAAAATCCTGCAGCAGGCAAAAGCACAAGGGATAAAGGTTGTCCTTTGCACAGGCCGTCCTTTGGCTGGTATTGAAATTTATTTGGAAGAGCTGGCTTTAACAGAGCCGGGAGATTATAGTATTACCTTTAACGGCGGATTGGTTCAAAAGAATGATACGGGTGAAATCATTGAAAAGGCATTGATGCCTTTGGAGAATATTCATGAGCTTCATGAATTGGCAGTAGCATTAAATGTCCCATTAGACGTTCTGTCTGACGGAACAGTTCTTCAACTGCCTACGTCATCTGAGTACACGTCTATTTACGGACAGTTGAACAATTTATTGACTTTTGAACCGACGAAGCTGGAACAAATGACTACAGATCGGATTTATAATAAGGCAGTTGTAGCAATTGATGCAGATTATCTGGATGAGCGGATTAAAGAAATTCCAGCGGCATTTTACGAGCGGTATGAAGTGATTAAAACCCGCAGTAATTTATTGGAATTTATGCCAAAAGGCATTACAAAGGCGTATGGAATTTCACTGCTAGCTAGAGATTTGACTATTTCCCAAGAAGAAGTTATGGCAATTGGTGATGAAGAAAACGATTTGCCAATGATTGAATATGCCGGAATTGGCGTGGCAATGGAAAATGCTGTACCAATGGTTAAAGCTGCAGCAGATGTAGTAACCAAAACAAACGATCAGGCCGGTGTAGCCTATGTCGTGCAGAAATATGTGCTGGATGCACTGAAGGGAGCAGAGTGATGGGATTTTTTGATAAGATAAAAAACGCTTTTAAAGCGGATAAAAAGGCCGAGCAGGAGCAAGAAGAGCTAAAAGAAGAAGTTCAGGCCGAACCAGAATCAGTGGAAACTGTCCCGACGGCGGATGGACATACTGAAAATACAGCTGATTATCAGTTATCTGAACCCGATGAATCTGTTGCACAGCCGATATCAGAAGAGTCTGCACCTTTTACTGAACCAGTAGCTGAAGTAGAGGAAAAAGAAGAAATTCAGGTTCAGAAGAAATATGAAAAAGGACTGGAAAAAACCAGAAAAACTTTTTCTCAGCGCTTCAATGAGCTGATGGCGAATTTCCGTAGTGTGGATGAAGACTTCTTTGAAGAATTGGAAGAGACACTAATCGGTGCTGATGTCGGTTTTGAGACAGCGATTAAAATTACTGAAGAGCTGCGTCAGGAAGTAAAACTGCGCAATGCGAAGAAAACGGCAGAAGTACAAAATACAATCATTGAAAAAATGGTAAACCTGTATGAAGCTGAGGGTGTCGATGAGAACAATGCCCTGAATATTCAGGCAGGCGGGCTAACTGTTATTCTTTTTGTAGGAGTGAATGGTGTTGGTAAGACAACCAGTATTGGTAAGCTAGCCCATGAATTTAAGGAAGACGGTAAAAAAGTTCTGTTGGCAGCTGCCGATACTTTTCGGGCCGGCGCCATTGATCAGCTTGTTGTTTGGGGCGAACGGGCCGGAGTAGAAGTCGTTCGCGGCAATGCCGGCGGCGATCCAGCGGCAGTTGTCTTTGATGCAGTCGCTCGAGCAAAAGCCGAAAATGCCGATATCCTACTGGTTGATACAGCGGGTCGCTTGCAGAACAAAGTTAATCTGATGAACGAGCTGGAAAAAATCAAGCGGGTCATTCAGCGGGAAATCCCTAATGCCCCTCATGAAGTTTTATTAGTAGTCGATGCAACAACTGGACAGAACGCAATGGCACAAGCCAAACAGTTCAAAGAAACAACAGATGTTACTGGACTGGTGCTGACCAAGCTGGACGGTACCGCCAAGGGTGGGATTGTTCTGGCAATCCGTAACGAACTTCATCTACCAGTAAAACTGGTCGGTTTAGGAGAAGGCATCAACGACCTAGAACCATTTGATGCTAATGATTTTGCTTTAGGCTTGTTTAAGGGCTTGTTGAAGGAAGAATAGAGAGAATAAATAGAAAGAGGTTGTGACAGAAGGGCACTGACCCCCAAGAATGAGAATATAAAAAAGAGGCACCTCCGTTGAATTTATTTTATATAATAAATTTAGCGGAGGTGCTTTTGATGAAGAAAAAAATGGCGTATTCTCTTGAAGTCAAAGAGAAAGTAATTGAATTGAAAATTGAAGGAAAGACAACAAAAGAGATACTAGAGCTGACAGGGGTTAA